>JAITVO010000219.1 GCA_031285765.1 Cytophagaceae bacterium
CCTCTAAAAACTCCAATTTCTTCGTTATGCTTCGGACGATAAAATGCTCATTTACGTTCATGTAAACTGCGCTTTTATCGCCTCGCAAGCCTCGAACTTTGAGTTTTTAGAGGTTCCCATAAGATTATGTTGTTTGAAAAGTTCCGCTGGGACGGTTTGTTTGCATGAAGAGTTAAAAATTGAAATTTGAAAATTAATGATGCGTCTATCAGGTAAATTATCAATTTTCTATTTTCAATTTGTTTGTGTGGTTACTGCGAAACATTGCATACCGCAAATGTTTTAAATTGTTTGATAGCGGTTTGGTATAAATGAGTGTTTTGACAAAGGAGTATAATGAAGAAAAAACAGTTTTTAAAAATTCAATATAACTATTTGTTTACGTGTAAGTATAGCAAATAAACAGTATTATTGTTGTGAAAAAGCAAACAAATTTTTTGTGTATTTGCCATAAAAAATAAATGAATATTGTTTGTACATAAAAAAACTTTTGTATATTTGCAGCAAATTCATTCAATCTTTAATTTATTAAATATAATTGGAACAATGGAAAAAAACGAACGCCTTTACAAATGCAAAAACGAAGAACTGCCTATTATTGCTGCGTATGTGCTATATGGTATAAAGCGCGATTTGTCCGACTTTCAGGCATATTCGCCAATTTTCGACGATAAATATATTGTCGATTTTAATAGAAAAATTATTGCTGCTAACGAACTTGTAAATCCACGTGTAGAAATGGAAGACTCTAAAGCAGCAACTGAACGTTTGCATATCGGTATGGACGCATTGATTGTACCAGCCAACCGTTTGGCAGGGTATGTTGAATTTGCCCGTAAGGAAATTCAGATTACTCCAACAGGATTTGGCATCACCGCTCTTAAAAAACGAATTAAAGCACGCGATGCCGAAGGTGTTCTCCAAAATTTAAGACTTGTAAACGCAAACATACAGAAATATAAGACTCAACTTGAACCTTATGGACTGACACAGGAAATGATTGGACTGTTTACAAAAGGTATATCTATTATTTCGGCGGAAAACCAGTTGCAGTACGAAACAACCGAAAACCGCAGGGCAACCGTACAGGCAAATATGAATATACTTAATGACCTTTATTTGCAAATAACAGTGATTTGCAAAACGGGGAAAATACTTTATCCAAATAATGTTGTCAAACTTTCGGAATACACGTTTATAAAGCTTATGCAAAAGGTGCGTTCGGCAAGCAAAGAGGCAAAGAAAAAAAATGACGCAAAATAGAGGCAATATTCTGTTCAAAAACATTTTTTGAACAGAATATTGTTTGTGCAAAAAATAAAAACAAACGCAAAGAATTAAAAAAAACATTTGTTTGCGAAGTAAAAATAGACACTGGGAAGACGAAAATAGGCGTCGGGAAGACGAAAATAGGCGTCGGGAAGATGAAAATAGGCGCAGGGAAGACGAAAATGAGCGAAGGGAAGACGAAAGTGTGTGTTGGGAATGTAAAAATGAGCGTTTTTACATATAATTTATATTATGCTTTGGCATGAAAATAATTTTTCAACTATAACTTTCGTAGAATGAATATGATTTTAAATCAAATATTGAGAAAATACAGGCTCAAAACCAGTGAAGATACAGTTGGAAACGGATTATTATACCTGTTTCATACCCAACTGCTGATGGCTTGCAGATTATGTAAAATAACTATAAACACAATAGAGTAATATAAGATAAAAAAAGCGTTATTTAATTATTCAGACAAGGCTAATATAGTATGAATAATTATTTTTTTTAATATATTGGAAACTTCTAAAAATTAATTTTTTTGAGACTTGCGACTAAGGCAAAAGTGGAGTTTACTAAAGTAAATAAGCATTTTGATGAAGGAGCATACTGGTGAAAAAGCAGTTTTTAGAAGTTTTCTATAATCATAAAAAGACATCATGATAGTTGATACAATTGAAAATGCTTCGCGATATTATATGTTACATCCTTCCATTGAGATCGCATTTGAGTTTTTAGAGGATATTGATGCAGATAATTTTGCAGAAGGAAAAACGGAAATTGCAGGTGAACATCTTTTTGTAAACGGTATTGCAAAAGAAACCCAAGAGTTTACCGATTCGGTATGGGAGTCGCACGAAAAATACATTGATATTCATTTCATGCTCGAAGGGAAGGAACGTATTTTTTATGCTTCCGAAGATTCTATGAAAGAAATAACTCCTTATAATTACGATAAAGATGCGACATTCTTTGAGGGTAAAGGCAATGAAGTGTGTGTGCCCGAAAACGGTTTTGTTATTTTCTTCCCCGGCGAAATACATAAAGCAATGGTACATACGGGGAAATCTGAACCTGTAAAGAAATTAGTGATAAAACTTGGCGGCGAATTTGAATGAAGATATTTGAAAATGAAGAGTTGAGAATGAAAAATTTTTTACTATTCAATCGTGAATTACGAAAGCAATCACATTCTCTCAAAATAAGGCAATCGTTCAAATCAAAACGCTCAAGAAAGGATATTTACGTATGAAAAAAACAATTCTCATCTTTTTGGGCACAGCTGTGCTAAATGTATATCCGGCTATTGCTCAAAAAAAAGATTCCAACAAATTGATTTACAAAAATGGTTGGATTGATTTTAATAAAAACGGCGTAAAGGATGTTTATGAAGACCCTGCACAGCCTATTGAAAAACGCATTGCAAACTTGCTTTCGCAAATGAACATTGACGAAAAAACGTGTCAGATGGCTACTGTTTACGGCTACGGGCGCGTGTTGAGTGATTCGTTGCCAACAGCAAACTGGAAAAACGAAATTTGGAAAGACGGCATTGCCAATATCGACGAAATGTTGAACGGCGTTGGCAAAAGTTTGCGAACAACGCCGCATTTGCTCTATCCGTTCAGCAATCACGCCGAAGCAATTAACACAATTCAACGCTGGTTTATCGAAGAAACACGGTTGGGTATTCCCGTTGACTTCAGCAACGAAGGTATTCACGGCTTAAATCACACCAAAGCCACGCCATTGCCCGCTCCGATTGCGATAGGGAGCACATGGAACAAAGCGCTGATTTACGAAGCCGGCTCCATTGTGGGCAAAGAAGCAAAAGCGCTGGGATATACCAATGTGTATGCGCCTATTCTTGATGTGGCACGCGATCCGCGCTGGGGTCGCGTGCTCGAATGTTACGGCGAAGATCCTTTTTTGATTGCCGAACTTGGAATACAAATGACGAAAGGCATTCAAGAGCAGGGTGTAGCATCCACGCTGAAACATTATGCTGTTTACAGCGTTCCGAAAGGCGGACGCGATGGAGATGCGCGTACCGACCCGCATGTGGCGCCACGCGAAATGCACGAAATGCACCTTTATCCGTTCCGCCGTGTTATTCAGGAAGCGCATCCAATGGGAATTATGGCAAGTTACAATGATTACGACGGCATTCCGATTATTGCAAGTGATTATTTTATGACCGAACTGCTGCGCCGTCAATATGGATTTACAGGCTACAGCGTGAGCGACAGTTGGGCGGTTGAATACGTGGAAACCAAGCACCATACGGCTGATACCGGCGAAGAAGCCGTGCGTCAGGTTGTAGAAGCGGGTTTAAACGTGCGAACAAGTTTTACGCCGGCGTTGGATTACATTTTACCTTTGCGAAAATTAATTGAAGATAAAAAAGTTTCGATGGCAACGATTGACCGCTTGGTTGGCGACGTGTTGCGAGTGAAATTTCAATTGAAATTGTTTGACAATCCTTATGTTGCCGATGCAAAAATTGCCGATAAAATTGCCGGTGAGGATAAGCATATTGATTTTGTTTACAGAATACAGCACGAATCATTAATATTATTGAAAAACGAGGGAAATTTGCTGCCTCTTGACAAAACCAAGCTCAAAAGAATATTGGTTACGGGTCCACTTGCCGCCGAAACCAATTTTATGATAAGCCGTTACGGTCCCAATCAACTTACTGAACACACCATTCTGGAAGGGTTGCAAAATTATTTGGGAAACAGTTGCGAAGCGCTTTATACCAAAGGTTGCGATGTGGTTGACAGCGGATTTCCGGCAACGGAAATTTTTCCAACACCGATGACAGAAAAAGAAATTGCGGACATCCAAGCTGCTGTTGATATGGCGAAAGACTGCGATATGATTATTGTGGCTTTGGGCGAAGACGAACGCCGAACAGGTGAATCGAAATCGCGTACATCGTTAGACTTGCCCGGACGCCAGCAACAGCTTTTGGAGGCATTGTATGCAACTGGGAAACCGGTGGTTTTGATATTGGTAAACGGTCGCCCATTAACAATAAATTGGGCGGACAAATATATTCCTTCGATTGTAGAAACGTGGTTTCCGACAAACCATATCGGAACAGTTTTGGCCAAAACGCTGTTTGGCGATTACAATCCGGGCGGAAAGCTAACTGTAACGTTTCCGCGAACCATCGGACAACTTGAATATAATTTTCCATTTAAACCCGGCTCACACGCCGGACAGCCGGGGCAAAACGACCCGAATGGTTTTGGTAACACGCGTATCAACGGCGCACTGTATCCATTCGGACACGGATTGAGTTACACAACGTTCAGTTATTCTGATTTGGTGGTAATGCCCGAACAGCAACGCTCGCAAGGTGAATTTACGGTAACGTGCAAAATTACCAACACTGGGAATCGCAAAGGCGACGAAGTTGTGCAGCTTTACGTGAACGACAAAGTAAGCAGCGTTATTACTTACGAATCGGTATTGCGCGGATTTGAGCGAATTTCGTTAAATGCAGGCGAAACCAAAGAGGTGAAATTTGTGCTGAAACCAAGCCACTTGGAATTGCTGGATCGCAATATGAATCGCGTAGTAGAACATGGCGAATTTGATATTATGATTGGCGCTTCGAGCGAAGATATAAGGTTGAAGAAAACAATTTCTGTACTTTCGAACTAAAAGTGGCTGCCCGTTGTTACGTAAGGCGTTTTGGCGATTACAAAATATTGTATCAAAAAGTATTTTAGAATGCGGATGACGCAGGCGACGCGGATTTTTCGCAGATAATTATTTCGATGATGATAATTTTCATCTCTTTGTTTTATCTGCGCTAATCTGCGTCGCTCTCGTTATCCACTCTTCACTCTCAGCTTATTTCACCACTTTCACCGCACTTTTGCCAACTTTCAGCAGATATACACCTTTTGCCAGCATTGATGTTTCGATGCGATTGCTGCCAGCGGCGATATTGATGCTCAAAACCTGTTTGCCCGACAAGCTGTAAACTGTTGCCGTACCGCTGGCGTTGGCATTTACAATAATATAATCGGTAAAAGGATTGGGGTACACGCTAATTTCCTCGTTTGCCAAACTGCTAACGCCGACGTTGCCCAGCGGAATTGTAATTGCAGGTAACGCACCAAAGTAGGCGGTGCGCAAACTTGCGTTGAAGCCGGGGTTTTCTCCGCTTTCGAGCGTAAGGTTACGATGGTCGCCATAGGGGTTGCCGTAGCCGCTGGCTTTGATTACGCCGTTGGTAAGTTGAAATGTGTTGCCTGTATGGTTTGCCGGAATGGTTACTTTGTATTCCTGTGCGCGGCTGGCAAAAGTGTATTGCGCCGGTCCGCCGTAAGGCGAAACGTTTGCCTCAACGTCATTGTACTGTATGCCTGCACTCATGTTGTAAATGCCAGCCAGCTTGCCGCAGGGGTGATAAAGCGTGTTGAACTTTACCACCACTTCGTCGCCAGCTTCGATGTTACCGTCGTTGTTGGTAACATCGATGGTATAACTTATTTTTTTTGCGCTCAAAACCTGATACTCGGAGCTGCCGGTTGCCGACGTCAGTTTTACGATGTTGCGTCCTTCGATGATGCGGACGGTGTAGCTACCGTCGGTGTTGGCGGTTACGTTGTCGGCGTTGAACCCGTTGTAAGCTGTTGCTGATGTGCCGACAACAGGCTGTGCCAAACTGACGGAGGCGGCTCCGACCGGTGTAAAGGTGTAATCGAAACCGTTTTTATTATTTAGATAATAGAATACGTCCAATTCGGCATCGACGGCGGTTGTTGCCAATTTGTTTGTCGGACTGGTATTCAGGTCTTCGTTGATGAACATGCCGGAAGTGATGCCCGAACTGCCGGCGCCAACCGTTACCACAAATACGCCGGTGTTTTCGGCCCAGAGCGCGCCAAAAAAGGGTCCGCCGGCGGCATGGTGTGCATTAATGGCGTCGTAGTTTACGAGTACGATGGCAGTTCCGTTGCCGGCGGCGGTAAGTTTGCCTTTACTGTCGATGGTTACAACGCTGTTGTCGGCTTCGCCGTTTTCGCCGACAACCGTGTAATGATAATCTGGCTCAAGAAAATAGTTGTTCACCGTATTGTCCACCATTGTCCATGTGCGATGTGGGATAATCTGAAAAGTTTCGCCCTGTGCGAGTTGCAAATACCCTTTTTTATTTATATTAAGAAAAATGTCGGCAACATTGTAGTTATTGTTGTGCGTTACATCGTGGTCGATTTCGTTGGGAGTGTGCAATGACATTTGCTCTTCGGTAATTTCCAACTCCGTATTTGTTTCGCTTGGCGTAAAGGCGCCAGTTTGCGTGAGCTTTCCCGCTTGCGTTACGCGGTAAGAGTGCTTGCCTGTAACGTTGTAAAAGAAGGATGCTTTTCCATCGGCAGTCATTTTGGCAACGTACTCCACTTTGGTAAAGGGGCGGTAGTTGTAGCCTGTGTAATCCGGAAAACTTACCTGCACATCGGCATTTTCGGGAACGGTGATGGTAAAGTTGTAGTCGGTAAGGCTGCCGGCGGCTTCTACCTCAATGCGGTCGAGGCAAAAATAGGCTGCTGTATTCATTCCATAGTCGCCGTTATCGGTCGATGCCATCGTGAAATAAATACCACCCACTTCGCCCAGCGCCGATATATCCACAAGCTCCCAGTTGATACTTTGATTGAGAACGCCGCCTTCGTTGCGGGCAAGATAATACTCAACCGACTTGCCGTTGTCTTCCCAGTTTGCATCCAAACCGTGAATGATGAGTTTAAAGAAGTCGCCATCCTCGTTAAGTGCACGGGCAACGGCACCTCCGTTCAGGTTTTCGTAATAGGGCCACGGACTGTTGTTAATGTAAACGCTTTTTGCCTGATAAACATCGTCGAAAAGCGAGGTTACGATAGGGCAATCGTAAGCGCCCTCCATAAACGCTGCCCAGTACGCCACCAAGTAGGGAATATCGGGGTCGGCAATTACTTTGTCGCTGTTGTCTTTCATAACATTTCCCTCGTCGTCGGTTTTAATTCCTCCGCCCGCCATGTTACCAAAATGGTTGGTGATCCAGTCGGCTTGCTGACTGTTGTCGCCATTTTTGCTGAACGTAAATCCATCCCACACAGCGCCGCCATATGACGAACCTTCGCCGCCAACAAGATGCGTAAGCATAAAAGTACTCTCGTTAAACTCAATAAACTGATAATTGACGTCGTTGTACGTTTCTGTCCATACGCCATTGCTATTCAAACTGAAAGTTTCGGGATTGGTAGGCTGACTTAAATCCAGCGTGATTACACTGCCCTGTTGTATAAACGTGTCATGCCGTGTTTTTACTGGCGGTCGCATTTTTTTGTAACTCGATGCGGCACGTTTCTCTTCCGCCTGTTTCGGTGTGATGCCAAACCAGTGTTCGGCAAATGATTTTTGCTCCTGTGCAAATGTTTGACTTGCCATAACGAGGCAAAGTAAAATAAAAAAATTGATTCGTTTCATTACTGAAAATTGATTGCGGACTTTCACCGCGCCACTCCTGAAAATAGCATTTTGCTGTTAAACTTACTAATTTTACATTCCATCCTGTTCACCTACATTTAAAACATGATGGAATACTTTCCTTTTTATAATTTTACCCCTTCATTTTTCGGTAAAATGGCTACATCTATCATGATATTGGCATCCGCCAAATGGATTTTCATTTTATCCAGATGGATTTCCACTTCTCCCGTTATGAAGGAGGCTTAATTTTGGCTCCGCCGATTTTCAATTCAAGTCATTGCGCAATATCTATTACTCATACAGCAACACAAAATGCGCAGGTATTTGTCCGGTTTGCGGTACTTCCCACATCATTTTACCTTCGCTGTCGAAACAGTACATCTTGCCCGGATGAACATTGTTGATGGCGTCAGTTAGATAAATATTTTTGTTTTGAGGATTCACCATGATTCCAGATGGCATCACGATGTTTTTTTCAAAACCATCTGTAATAAAATTGCGTGTAACAACTTCCTTTTTTGCAACATCAACAATGGCGTAGTTTACCTCCCACTCATTTGTAATATAGCTGTAGCCCGCACTGTACATATAAAGGGAGTCGCCGTTTATCGCCATGTCGGCAACCCCAATATCGAGCATTCCGCCGCAAACGTCGGCGTCGGTATCAATCCAACACAGGCGCGAGGGAATTTCCATATTGTCGCCGCGCGAACTTACCCAAAGCACACCGTGTGCGTCCGCTTCGAGGCGGTGCAAATTGATGGCGACTTCAATGCGCTTAATTTCGGTAAAGGTTTCGATGTTGATTACCGAAACTGTGTTTTCGTAATTGCCTATCATGTACCCGCCCGAATTGGCAACGTACAGTTTGTTGCCTACAATCGCCAGTTCGTCGGGCTGATACCCCACCAAACATTGTTCAATCACCTCAAAAGTAGCAGTATCCACCTTTGCCACATAGCCGATTTGCATGAGGTCGGGATCAAATGTTACAGGTCCCGCGTAGGAGGTAACATAAGCATAGCCCTCGTGAAACGCGATGTAGCGGCAGTTTGGGATGTCAATCTGCCCCAAGCGGTGCGCCGTATGTTTGTCCATCACCTCCACCTTATTTGAGAGGTTGATAACGGCGTAGAGTTTGGAGCCGTAAATCTGCAAGTCGTTGCCCACATCGCCCAGCCCTTTGGGAGCCGACGGATTGGCTTCGTCGTAGATGTTGCGATGGTACACGCCCGTTTTAAAGTTCATGAAATCGAGCGACGCCTTGTTCGTACCCATATTTCCCTCGTTGAGGAGGTAAAAGCCCGTCAATTGAGGTTCGTCGGGTGTCGTAACTGTTGTATCGGGTGGCGCTACCGGCTCTTTTTCCGACGGAATAATTACGTCATCGTTTCTGCAAGCCGCGTTGCAAAGTACGATAAACAGAACCGCAAAAATTGCTTTTGTATTCATATTAATCTTAATTTGTATAATTACTCATTGATTTAAACATTCTCTCTATATCTCTAATTTTAATACAATTTTAAAATTTCTGCCCGGCATCGGATAACAGTGTATCACTTCGTATGCCTGATTAAATAAATTATTCACCTCTGCCGCAATTTTAAGTTTTCCTCCAGTCATCAGGGGTATGTGTTGCGTTTTCCCCACCGTTAAATCGTGTGTGTACCAAGGTTGCTCGCGGTTCACGGCAATATTTGCCGAGTTGTGATACCTTTCGCCTACATAAATAAAGCTGTAATTCACATCCCACGTTTTCCACACAGTATTTACAATCGCCGAGCCGCTGTGCTGGGGCACGTAGGCAATTTGTCCGCCATACCATTTGCTTTTTGCATCGGTAAAATCCTGCGCTTTCTGAAAAGTATAATTCAACGACACATTGATTTGCATGGGCGACAGATTTTTTGCTCCCACCCGTGTTCCTATTTTTGCCGAAACATCAACGCCGCGAATTTCTACATAACCCAAATTCATCATCATCCAGCGGTAAAGGCTTCCACCGCCGCTTCCACCCTTTGGCACAGCAACAATTTTGTTGTTTATTTCGTTGTAATAAGCGTCGGCGCTGAAGTTTAAATAATTTACAATGTTGTCATCTTGACGGATTTCGTATTGCGCGCCCACATTATACTGCTTGGCAAGTTCGGGCAAAAGATTGCTATTGCCCACATCGGTATAATATAAATCGTTGAAAGTTGGCATTCTGAAATTGTTTTTGTAAAAGGCGCGGATTCGCAGGGGCACAATTAATCGCATCCTTACAAACGGTTGGTACGACAGAAACACAGCAGGCGTATATTCCGATTTGTCGTTTGCCTTTCCAATATTTACATTATCGTAAACAAACGTTCCCAAAACACTTGCCTGCGCTTTCAATCGTCGCCATTCAAAAGCGGTTGCCAATGCCGCAAGCACAGAATTTCGAGTGGGAGATGCAAAATTCGACAAATTGGCGTCGAGTGCGTTCCAGATATAATCGACCGACAAATTGACATCCCAATTGTGAAGAATAGAATATTTGTTGGCGGTCGAAATATATATTTCGTGCTGCCAAAACCGGTTGTCGATGTACATCAAAGTAGTATCGGGATTGTGATAACGCATGTAATCGTTGGAATACTTGGCGTTGAGCAAAAAATCGTAATTATCGTACAAATATTTCTGAAAATTGCCCTGTACAAACATATTCCTGTCCCATTGCCGTTGCGCGTTTTTCCACACATTATCGACGATTGCGCCCGGAAGCCCTTTTTCTGAATCGTAAAAATAACCTTTTACATTCCAGCAGCCCTGTTCCACGTAACCGTTGAAACCGCCTTCGATGCGCAAGGAATGAATGTCGCCGTTCTGACGGATAGCTGTAGTATCGCTGGCAATGCTGCCGTTGGCATTGTATCTTGTGTAGCGATATCTGTACTTGCCCGACGAGTAAACGTACTCGGCATTTAGGCTCGACGAAACGTTTTCGCTCACTTTTTGCTCCCACAGCACCGAAGGATTCACAAGGTTGAATGAGCCTGTGCGAAAGTAAGTAACGACGTTTGTTTTTTTCGCTCCCTTAAAACGCGGACGGCGTGTGCGCAGGTAAATGGCGCCTGCCGAACCAAAATCTTTGGCTGATTGAAATATCTCGCTTTTATGCCCGTTGTAAACGCTCACTTCCTCAATAAAATCGAGCGAAAACTTACCTAAATCAACCGTTCCGTTTTGTGCGTTTCCAATTTCGATGCCATCGTAAAAAACACCCAGATGATGGCTTCCCATGCTGCGAATATCAACGGTTTTCAATCCGCCAATGCCGCCGTAATCCTTAATTTGCACCCCCGAAAAGTAACGAACCGCATCGGCAACCGAAAAACTGCTCAACGCCTCCAGTCTTTTGCCCGACAACCGTTGCGCGGGAACAACTTCGCGGTAACGGTAAGCGCTTACAACCACCTCTTTTATTTCGTACACTTTGGTTGTGTCGGGTGCAACGTTCTGTGCCGGCAGCATTGCTGCCATTGCAATACCAACGAGCGTATAAATAATTATTTTAAACATAAAAAGCCGTTTAACTTTGTATTAAACTGCCTTCAAACAATAAAAATCGGGATAAACTGCGCAGAAAAACATGCTCTGTTTGTCGCCGGCTTTATTCCTCGAAAGCCTTTGAGAACTTATTTTGGCAGGTCTTCTGACTTACTCTATTTAACAAAACGTCTTCCCGATTTCTCAGTGACCATAGTTGTTGTTTCGTTTATTTTCAATTACTAATTAGTAATTGAAAAAGAGCTTACAGCAGCGGGTCTGTTCAGGATTTTCACCTGATTCCCTTTTCAATACATTTCTCGGACGAGAATTGTATCACCAAAATTCGGAGGCAAAGGTAATACTTATTTTGAGAATGCAAATAAAAAACAGGGGAAGCATATTTTTATTTGAGCCTGTAACTTTTTCATTTTTGAAATCGTCACACTGTAAATTCTAAAACATACAATAATATGAAATCATCGAAAGTTTTTTCTATGCTATTTGCAGGATTACTGTTTGTTGCTGTGTGTAATGCACAGAGCGTTAAATCTGAAATAAATGTGGATTTGTTTAAAGCAATAAAAGTATCTGAGGCTATTAATCTTTATTTGACGCAGGGCGATGAACAAAGCATTACTGTTGAAGCCGACGAGCGGAATATAGAACACGTTGTTGTCGAAACCCGTGGCAAGATGCTGCATGTTTATTTTGGCGGCAGTCGCCGGATAGTTATTACAGAGCCTGTTAATGTGTATGTAACAGCCGTACAACTTGAGTTAATTGAAGTAACGTCGGGAGCAAGTCTGCACTGCAAGCAGCAATTGAAACCTAAAACTCTGAAGGTAAAATGTTCGTCGGCAGGAAATGCTCATATTGATGTGGAGTGTTTTGGTTTAGTGCTTGAAACATCGTCCGGTTCCGATATGGAAGTAAAAGGTTCTGCCGTCAATTTATCTGCAAACGCATCAAGTGGCAGCAGTATTGATACCCGCAAACTTGAAGCAATCAATGCCATTCTTGAAGCATCGTCTGGCGCCGATATTACAGCCAGCGTTCTCAATGCGATTGAAGCCAAAGCAAGCTCAGCTTCCAACATACTTTATTATGGGGCTCCGGAGCAGAGAATAATCAAACAGTCGAGTGGGGGAGAAGTGAGAAATATGCGTTAAGTTAGAGGTTCCCTAAAAAGGGGATAGAATGATTTGATGTAAATAGGTTATAATTATTCATTTATCCTTATTTCCACATTTATTTCTGTTCCTTCGCCTGCGTTTGAATAAATATTGATGATGCCGCCAAATGAGGTTACGCGGGTGCGGATGTTCTGTAAGCCCATGCCTTTGGACACGGTTGTGGTATCAAAGCCGCAGCCGTTGTCCTGAACGGTGATGGCGATACGATCGGCGTCCTGAACGATTTGTACAATAATTTGCGAGGCGCCGGAGTGTTTCAGGGCGTTGTTTATCAATTCGTGAGTGATGCGGTAAACTACAGTTTCGAGTTTGGAGTTAAGCCGCTCGCTGTTGCCATACCACGCAAACCGTACGGCGGGGAGCGTATCGCAAAAGTCGCCTATAGCTGCCTTTAAGCCAAACCGCGAAAGCGAATCGGGCATCAGGTGGTGGGCTACGCGGCGCATTTCACTCATTGATTCGTCGAGAATGCTCAATGCGTTGTCGAAATTTGTAGTATCGTAGTCTGCATTTCCGGCTCTGTTTTTGAGGTTTATCAGTTTCATTTTTAAACCTGTGAGCATGCTTCCCAGTCCGTCGTGAAGGTCGCGGGCAAGACGGGTGCGCTCTTTTACTTCGCCGTCGAGTACCGACTGTGTGGCTATCAACTGCTTTTCCTGTTCAAGTTGTTTAATCTTCTGTTCGGCAAGCTCCTTGCGATTTTCGGCAAAGCGCTTTTTCTGTACTATCCATCGCCACAGCAGAATAAATGTTGCCAGCATCAGGAACAATACCGTGCCACCCGCAATGAAGAGCCACATCATCAACCGCTTTTCGCCTTCGAGGGTGGCGATGCGAGCTTCTTTCTTTTCGGTTTCGTAAGTAATTTTAAGTTCATTAATGGTTTTGTAATTCTGCTGATTGTGAAGCGAATCGCGTAAAGCATACGTTTTTTCGAGATAAGTAACTGTGCTGTCCAAATTGCCGATGATTTTATAAGTTGTGCCGATTTTTTGCAATATCACATGTTCAAACTCGCGCGTGTTCAAACGCTTTTTCAGTAGTTCTTTCCATTCGTGTATCGCCCTGGCATAGTTTTCTTTTTTTAAATAAATTTCGCCACGCAAAAAGTCGGCATAAATATTCGAACCGTAGTTTGTGGTAAGGTAGTTGATTTGCTGCATGGCACGGTTGGGTTCGCCCTGCTCGTTGTACATCATTGCCAGATTGATACCTGCTACTTTTATGCCCGAAGTAAAATTTATTTTTTGGCTTATCTCTACACATTGCTCCAAAGGGGGTATCGCTTTTGTAAAATCGTTATTCAGCGTCATGTAAGTGTTTCCAATGTTGTTGAGCGACTTTGCCATATTGATGGAGTCTTTCAACTTTTCGGCAATAGCAAGCGATTGACGGTGGTAATTAACGGCTTCGTCAGCGTTTTGCATTTCGAACTGCACAATGCCGAGATTGGTAAGTACGGAGAGTTTCAGCGTGTCGTCCTTTGCCTCCTCTGCCAGCCGTAAGGCTTCGTAGAGGTAATACGCTGCCGAGTCGTACATACCTTTGGTATCGTATGTTGAGCCGATTTGATTCAAAACATATCCACAACGGTCAATTTTATCGTCGCCCTGCTGCTGTTGCAACAGCGGATGCAGAATCATGAGCGCCGAGTCGGGATAAGACTCTACATAACGTTTGCCTTTGGCTAAGATGTTTTTGAAATCGGCATCGCTCTCGTGCTGCACTTGCGGCGTATGGCAGGCGGCAAGCAGGAGAACCAGTTGAAAACTGAGAGTTGAAAAATTGTGTTTCATTGTATTGTAATTTACATTTCGCAGGCAGGGCGTGCCCTGCATAAAACGTTGCAAAAATAACAATGTTTTTATTTTTTCCAATACCCCCAAATGGGGGTTTTTTGCTTTTCTGGATAAAATACTCTCAAATGGGAATAATGTGCCTATTTTTCACTCTGTAATTTTGCAGCAAAATCAATTACAAATTTTCAAACTGCAAGCAGATATCGGCATTAGCCAATTACAGTATTAGGATGTGGAAATTTTGTAATAAGTAACTGTCCATAATTAAGCAACATATACTTAATGGTAGCAATTTTATTGATGATATACTGTTCGCCATTGCCCCGTATGGGACGAAATATTAATAAAAGGAGGCTTGCAGCACATTGCCGCATGCCGTATGGTACGCAACATATTATCAGATACCGTCACATACTGGCTATCGTTTATACACAATTGATAGAAACGAATAAACTGATCACATTTTGAGTTAAATGAGCCGAAATACTTCTACATGACAGTGTAAATTTACTTCTTTAAACAGTTAGCTGGCATCCGGCACTCGTTAGCTGGCATCCGGCAGTCGTTAGCTGGTATCCGGCACTCGTTAGCGAGCTACCGGCACTCGTTAGCTGGCTACCGGCACTCGTTAGCGAGCTACCGGCACTCGTTAGCGAGCTACCGGCACTCGTTAGCGAGCTACCGGCACTCGTTAGCGAGCATCCAGCCCACGATCCCGCGAATAAAGCGCAGGAACGCAAGTAGATCGACCAGGCGGGCGGGGGGTGGGCGGGGG
>JAITVO010000251.1 GCA_031285765.1 Cytophagaceae bacterium
TAAATGATGTTTTTCCGGTTTCATATACGTTATACCAATGCTAACGGCAACTTTAGAATGGATGCGCGTCTTGTGAACTTTAAATATCATGCAGCTTAATTATGTGGACTTACTTATAAGAGCATAGTGCCCGGTTGTCCACTCGCACCCCCTTCGGGAGATTTGTGATTGAGTGATTTTTTGGGTGCAAAGGTAACGGCTTTTTGTTTTGTAGAGACGGATAATTATCCGCCTCTACTGTACCCGGCAAAAATTTATCTGTACTTTTGTTAAGTACATCTGTACTTTCGTTAAGTACACCTGTACTTTTGTTAAGTTCATGTGTACTCTTGTTGAGTACATCTGTGCTTTCGTTAAGTACAGATGTACTTTGAAAGAGTACACATTGATTTTGATTCAATCGGGGTGTATTTTTTCCAATCCGCTCATTAAAAATACACCCGACATCCGCCCATCGGCATAAAGCCCTGCTGATAGCTTATATCGTATTTGCCGGCTGTGCGGTTAAATATTTGCCACATGATGTTTTTGTGGTTCGTTACATTGTTGATTTCAAAAAACCATTCCATTGCCATGCGCTTGAAGTTGTTTTTCATGCTTATGTTTACATCCAGACGAAAATAATTCGGATAACGTTCGGCGTAAGCCCTGGTATAGTCCGATACCTCGTCAAAGCCTTGTGCCACGGATACCGGCACAAACCGTTTGCCGCCTACATACGAGCCTTTGAGGTTTACGGCAATCAAATCGTTCTTAAACACCTTCCACTCGTAGCCGGCAAGCGTGGTGAGCGAAAAGTTTCCTGCAAATGCCGTGCGGCGCTCTTTGCCGTCGAGCGGCGTATATTTGGCGTCGTAGAGCGAACCGGTGATCAGGAAATAATACCGGTTGCTGAAAAACTTTTCGACCGTGAGGTCGATGCCGTAATTCTTCCCTGTTCCGCCATCCACAAAAACATCGTCGGAACGGTTGTAAAATCCGGCGCCGTAATTCAGCAGCGATTCTTCAGGGATGTCTTTGTTTACAGGTACATCGTACAGGTGCTGATAATAGATTTCGGTTTTCAGCCTCATGTCTTTGGCCAGTCTTAAATCGTAGCCCAACACGGCTTGCAGGCTTTTGTTCATCTTCAAATCCTTATTCGGCAAGAGGTCATTTTCAGTATAAAAACTGATTTGACGGGACGTTACCTGCGAATGTACGCCAACGCCCAAATTGAGGGACGACCGCTCGCTCGCCGCGTATTTCAAACACATTCGAGGCTCTAAGGTTATTTCGCCGGAAAGGGCGTAGTATTGCGAATACATGCCGGGGGTGATGCTCAGCGCGTCGCTGAACCGGTGCTGCCACTGTGCATACGCCCTTGCCAGTGCGGTGTGGTGTTTGCCGTTGTGGAAAACCGTTGGTGTGCGTTCCATATCGTAATAAACATCATTCAAATCCGAACGGTACAAATCGATGCCGGTTCCCACCTGCAAAAAATTACGGCTGTTGAAGCGGTGATGCAGCGTTGGCGCATAACTGATGCAGGATTCGTCGGCTTTGGAAGTAACGCCAAATATGTATTTTTCATCCGGCGCCTGCAGCGCTTCGCGAAGCAGCGTGCTGCCAAAATAGCGGTACGACAGGCGGTTTTCGAGCCTTGTGCCGGCGCTGAACCGATGCGTGTAATTCAATCCCGCAAAATACTGTTCGTTGGTCATATCAATAATTCCTCCGATGGTACCGGGGCTAAATTCGGTTGAATCGGTCATATCCGGGTTCATATTGATATGGCTTGCACCCATCATTGTAACAAACTGAAGATGGCCGCTTTTCAGCGGGAGATTCACCTTTGCCGTCAAGTCGCGGTATTCGGGAATGGCGCCGTCCGTTCCGGCGATGTCGATTCCGACAAGGTCTAAAAATTTCATGAACGCATACCGTCCGTTTACCATATAGCTTGCGTCTGTTTTTTTGGATAGCGGGCCTTCGGCGCCAAACTCGAAGCCATTGAAGCCCATACTGCCCATAAACTCGTGCTTTTCGCTGTTGCCGCTGCGCAGTTTCAAATCGAAAACGCCCGACGTGGCATTGCCAAATTCGGCAGGAAAGGCGCCGGTGTAAAAGTCGGAATTGGTGAGCTGATTGTTGTTAATCATTCCCACCGGCCCGCCGGTTCCGCCCATCGAGCCAAAGTGGTTGGGGTTCGGAATCTCGAAGCCATCCAGCCGCCACAGCACGCCCGACGGCGAATTGCCGCGAATGATGATGTCGTTGCGCGAATCGTCCGCCGCCATCACGCCTGCAAAATTCGACGCCATGCGCGCCGGGTCGCCCCACGAACCGGCATATCGGTTGGCATCGTCGCTGCTGAACATGCGCGCGCTCACCATGGCCATTTTATTTAGCGGCTGGTCTTTTTCCACTTTTGCCGAAATAACCACCGTTTCCAGCTCGTTCACGTTTTCTTCCATCGCAATGTTCAACACGGTTTCCTTGCCGGAATTAACCAGCACGTTGCCGGCCACAAAAGGCGCAAAGCCAAGCGCGGTGGCCGACAGCGAATAGCGGCCAACGGGTATTTCCGTCAAGCTGAATTGTCCATCGGCGCTGGTTGCTGCGCCTTTCTGGTTGCCGTTTACAACGATGATGACGTGCGCACCGGGAATCGGTTCCTGTGTGTTTTTTTCGACAATGCGTCCCCGTATGGTTTGGGTTAAATCCTGGGAGGCGGCTGTGTGCGCAAATATCCAGCAAAATAAAAGGAGTGGAATTTTGGAGATGTTTTTCATCCGTATTTATTTTTTGAGATTGTTTTTCAAAAGTTCGGTTGCTTTCATTTCCATTTTCGAGAAGGCAAAAAGCTTTTTACCCAAGTCTTTCAATGAAGCGCCGATGTGATAAACGCCGTTGTCGATTATCAAAAAACGGTCGTGAAAATGTTCCGATTTTGTGATGGTTATGGGTTTATATTGTGCGTTGTGTTTGTCCAAATCTAACTGTAATTGTGAGGAGATTCGTTTGGTGTAAACTGTTGCACTAACTTTTCTTTGCCGCTTCGAAAGTAAAAGCAATACTGTTTCATCCACGTAATTATCAAATAAAACGATTGTTTGGGTTGCTGCTTTTATCAGGTCGGATACAAAAATATAGGCATCAAAAATTTGTCCATCGTAAAATACTCCTTCGCGAGGAGGCAAAGCGGTTTTTATCAATAAATCGAATTTTTGGTCGTGCTCCACAATTTTACGTTCCAAACGGTCGATGCGTTGATTGACGGCATAACCTCGTAGAAGATATTCTTTTAAAACACGGTTTGCCCATGCTCGAAATTGAATTCCACGATTTGACTTTACACGATAACCAACCGACAATATTACATCAAGATTATAGTGTTCAACCTGATAAATTTTTCCGTCAACGGCAGTTGTCGCAAAAATTGCGACAACTGAATTTTGTTGAACTGTCGCAAAGTCTGGGATGGTTGAATGATGCGCAAGTTCTTCTTTCAATGCATTATTGATGTGTTTTCCAATAGTTTTTACATCTCTGTCGAAAAGCACGGACATTTGTTGACGGTTAAGCCACACAGTTTCGTTTTCGAGGCGGACTTCCAGATGAACAACATCATTCGGCTTGTATAGTATGATTTCGTTTTGGGTACTCAG
>JAITVO010000291.1 GCA_031285765.1 Cytophagaceae bacterium
ACAGAATTGATTTGCGAATAAAAGCAACAAGGGGATTAATCCCCTTGTCAATAAATAAAACTGAACAGTTAAAAACTGGAATCCTCTGTTATTTGCAAACCATTTTTGTTTGAGTATAAAATCATTGGCTTTAGCCAAATATTATTATTTATGTTTAAGCCTGTAACCTTTTTTCTACTAACACTCGGCATTGTAACAGCCGGATGTGTACAAAAATCGTCGCAGCAAAAGGTGGCAACGCAATCAAAGACGGTCGCAAAAGGGTCGTACAAAAGCAATATTCTCGGGATGGTGGAAATACACACTTCTGACCAGTACACACGTCCCATTACAAAAGGTTTTGGCTTTTATGTTGACGAGGAAACGATTGTTGCCAACCTTGACCTGATTCAGGGGGCGGCGCGAGTTAAAATTGCCCCTCCCGGTACGCAGCAACTCTACGATGTTACCGGTTACACTGCCTGCAATTTCAATCACAACCTTGTTTTACTGAAAACTGTGCGGCGAAATAAGAATTATTTGAAGATGTATGAGCCTCCAACTGGAGTAGATACGCTTTACATGCTGCTCCGTCCGCATCGCGACCTGTTTGTAAGCAAATGCAGCATGGCTGGCGAGTTTGCAACCGATTCGGCAACGTACTTCCGTCTTGCATGTGCGCTAAAGGCGGGCAATCCGGTTTTTTATCCCGACCACAGTATGGCTGGCATTGTTCAGGAACAAAAAAACGAACATGGCAAAAGCCAAACGGTTGTGTTGAAAGCGGCGCACATTATCAACCTAATGAAGCAGCAGCACGCTGCAAAGCCTGTGCTCGACTTGAAAGGCAGATCGAACAAAAAATATATATCGTACACAAAGATCGAAGGCTTTAGAGTGAACACCGATGCTGGCACGTTTGTTATCCGCCTTTATAACCAGACGCCCGAATACCGCGACAACTTCATCCAACTGGTGAGCGACTGCTATTACGACAGTTTGCTGATTCATCGTGTGCTCAAAAACTTCCTTGTACAGACAGGCGCCGCCGACACAAAGCACGCACTTGCCGGCGAAACAGTAGGCTGGCAGGGACCGGGCTACACGCTACCGCTGAAAATTGTTTCGGGGCTTTATCATAAGCGTGGCGCCGTTGCTGCATCCAAGTTGCCCGACGAGCGTAACCCTCACAACCGTTCGGATGGAGCGCAGTTTTATGTAGTAAGCGGCAGGCGTTTCGGCGCAGCCGAACTCGACGAAATAGAAAAGACAAAAAACATCCGTTTTACCGATGAGCAGCGCCAAGTGTACGCCACAACTGGCGGCGCACCTCATCTTGACAGCGATTATACCGTTTTTGGTGAAGTTGTATCGGGCATGGACGTAATCGACCGCATTGCTGCTGTAGAAACAGACAATTCCGACCGCCCTGTGAAGGATGTACGGATAAAGAGTATTGTGATAATGGAGAAATAATTATACTCAAACAGAATTGATTTGCGAATAAAAACAACAGGGGGATTAATCCCCTTGTCAATAAATAAAACTGAACAGTTAAAAACTGGAATCCACTGTTATTTGCAAACCATTTTTGTTTGAGGGAACCTCTAAAAACTCCAATTTTTTTCGTTATGCTTCGGACGATAAAATGCTCATTTACGTTCATGTAAACTGCGCTTTTATCGCCTTGCAAGCCTCGAACTTTGAGTTTTTAGAGGTTCCCATAAAAAACTGTATTATGAAAACATCCGCTTTATTATTACTGTTAGCAATTCTGTCGGCATTAACTCCCGCATTTTCGGCGTCGCAGCATGATGAACGCTTTTTGACTGTTGCCCGACAGGTTGAGGTAAACGCTTTTTCGCATACGCAAACTGCCAAAGAACTGACGGCTGAATTACAGGCGATGGCGGTGAAATATCCCGAAAACATTGACTATACCATACAGGCATTGTACTTTGAAGCCACAATCAATTATTATCAATTGATAAACGATTCGTCATTGCTGGCAAAATGTACCTTTATTGCCAACACTTGGAATACCGACAGCCATCTGTTTGAACGTGCACTTTTGAATCACACGCTTACGCTGTGTCATTCGGTGGACGGCAACTATTCCGAAGCCTTTTCGCTGGCGCTGAAATCGCTGGAACAGTTTCAAAGCATAAATGAGACCGCGTTTGTATGCAAAATATATTATCTGCTGGGCAACATTTGTTTGGCAACGCAGAGCCGAAATGAGGCGATGGAGTATTACCGGCAGGCGCTGTCAACTGCCGTTCACGGGCAGCGCGACTATTACTTGCCGTTTATAGCATTGTATTCCAACATGGTTTACGAAGAAGAAGGGAAGGCAACAGCAATGGATTCGCTAACGCATTTTGTTGAGGGCTACAACGACACGCATTTGCACTTTGACGCCGGACTGCTGGCTACTGCCTGCTTTAATCTCGGTTCTATTTATTATATTGCCGACAACAGCAGCGAAGGATACCGTTTTTATGCTCTTTGCAAACATCATATCGACACATATTACATCGACAACCATACTTTGCTGTTTGGATTAAACTATAATTTCGGTGAACTGTTTACACAAAAGGGCGATTACAGTAAGGCTCTTGAATACAGTCATCTGGCAAAGGAAATGGCTATCACAAACAACAGTTTGGTACAGCGTTCATACGTTTTATTGCAAATATCTTCGATATACAACAGCATGAATCGTTTAGACAGCGCTTACAATTATCTGTCGCAGTATGTCGAAGTTCGCAACCGGATTATCAGCAAGTCGCGAACCATCGATTCGTACAAAGCATACATCTCTATTTACATGGAATCGCTGCAAAAAGAGCTAACGATTGCTGCACAGGGCAAGCGACAGTTTATTATTATTACCATTTCGGTAATTGTGATACTGCTGCTGGCATTGCTGCTGCTGATTGTTTTGCAGCAAAAGCGGCGTACCATGCAGCATCAAATTGAGCAGAACATGCAGATTCAGAAGTTGCAGGAAGATAAAATAGAAGCGCAAAAGCGCGAACTGTCGGCTCATGCCTTGCTACTGTCGGAAAAAAACACGCTGCTTCAACAGATTGACGAACACGTAGCGTCGCTGCTGCCCGACAGCAAAGAGGTAAAGGCAATCAAACAGATTGTAAAGGTAAACCTCACAACCGAGCAGGCGTGGCAAAATTTTATGATACATTTCAACGAAGTGCATCCTCAATTTTTTGAAAAGCTGAAAGCGCATACGCCATCGCTTACCGAAAACAATCTGCACCTGTGTGCCTATCTCCGCATCAGCATGACGTCGAAACAGATTGCGCAAGTGCTGAACATGTCATTCGAGAATGTCCGCAAAAGCGCCTATCGACTGAAGAAGAAACTGCTGCTTGGTGAAGATGATAATCTGTACGATTTTTTGAGAAGACTGTAGTGGTTAGTGATTAGTGGTTAGTGGTTAACTCAAACAAAATTGATTTGCGAACAGAATCAACAATGGGGCATGCCCCATTGCCGGTGCAGGACGGCAGTTGAACCAGCAACATAAACCTCTGTTATTGGCAATTCATTTCCTGTTGAGTATAACTCATGTTACGCAAGCAGGAGTTTTCATATCAATATTACTGCAAATCTCATTTTACATATATATGTTACGCACTTGGCTTGAAAAGGCTACCAAAAGTAATTACTGCGTAACATGAGTAATTAATTTCTAACCATTAATTATTAACCGTTATTCTCAGCTGTGAAAAACCAGCAGTGGCGTATTGGTTTGGTAAAGCATCTTTCGTTCTACATTTGAGTAGAGCAGGCGGGTTACCAAGCTGCGACGGTGGGTGGTGAAACTGATGATGTCGATTTTTTCGCGTTGAACGTAGCGCTCCAGTCCCAGCCAGAAATTCTCGGCTTCGATAAGGTCGCAGCTTACTTCTACTTCAGGAACCAGCTTTGCGATGTAGCTTTTCAGTTCTTCGAGCTTAATCATGTCCCATTTCTTCTCATCTTTTTGCGAGCCGACATGTACAAAGAATATTTTTACATTGAGCGGCGCTACGATTGACTCTAATTTTTTAAGCGCCATAAAATCTGCCTTTTCGAAATTGGTGGCATACAATATGTTTTTAATATTGTCGATGCCCCGATAATCGAAATCTTCGGGGATGGCAAGTACAGGAACATGGGCTTTTTCGGCTACTTCGGCGGTTACGCTTCCAATGAGGTCGGCGGCTTTGCGGTCTTTTCCGCGCGTGCCCATAATCACTACGGTAGGTTTGTATTCATTGCTGAATGCCAATATTTCGTCTTCGGCAACGCCTTTTAACAAATGATGCTTTACAACAATTTGCTCAAATCTTTTTCCGTTTTTTGCTTTCATACTTTCAACAAACTTATTCATGTTTTCGTTTGCCTGTGTTTCGATGTCGTTCAGCCTTTCGTCGAGACCGTCGTCGGGGAAAAATGTGTCGGGAAAAGGTAACGTGTGAACGGATGGTGCAAAATAAACGTGAATAACGGTCAGCTCGGCTTTCAGTTTCAAAGCCCAGTCGAGTGCAACCTGTCCCGCCTTTTCGGAATAGTCGCTGAAATCTACAGGAAAAAGCACTTTAGGCTTTGCGGGGCGTCCCACCTTTTTTTCTCCCACTTCCTTCTCAATTACGGGAAGTTCTATTGCCTCAAGAATCTTCATTGCCTGCGGAAAGTCAGATTCGTTAATTTTTATTTTTACGCCGGTTGTTACAGCTCCTTGAATAAGGTTGGCATTTTGCAAAAAACATTCGATACCTTTTGCATCGAATACCGATTTTACAACTTGCGCATGTTGATAGGTATAAGTGGCAAGCGTAATTATTTTCTCTTCTTTCATTGCAGTAAGTTTTTAAAGTCAGCTTATTAAAAAAGGTTCTATTGCATTCCGTTAGAAAACGGAGTTCGGTATTTTACCAATGTATTGCTCAGTATAGACTACGATGATAAAAATAGTGCATCCTGTTTGGGATGCATCCTTAGCGGGATGCAATGCACTGTGATACGATTGTTTTTTGCAAGCAACAATCCCTATCGGGATTGAATTATTCACCAATTTGAAATGCACCATAACAATGAAAATGAATTGTACAACATGAGTTATATAATAATGCATTGGCTTGAAAAGGCTACTGTGTATATACCTTGCGTAACATGAGTTAGCAAATATTAAAAATAACAGCAATTGCAAAGATACATGTTTATTATAAACAATTGTATATAATCGGGTGATTTTTTTGTCTATGCTTGTTTTTATTTAAAATATTAGACCTCTTCGGAAAAATACCCTTTACTACTAAAAATAACACACAAAGCGCACAGCGTTATACATAAAGGACCACAAAATTCCTTGTGAACTTTGTGGTAAAAGTTCTATTTTACGAAGATGTATATTATTTAGCGGCATTTCATCAGAAAGCAAATTCGGATAAAAAGAATATTTTCTTTTTGGATACTATGTGTATATTCTGAATTTACTTTATCTTAGCGGAAATTACACACTACAAATTTATTGTATTGCGGCTGTTGAAATAATCTGATAATCATCTATGGAGAACATTTGGAATTTTACCGACGCCTCATTTGGGCAGGAATGTATAAAAGAACTGAAATTTTGTTTGACGAAAATTGATGCAAGGCGTATCTTTTTTATTCATGGCAATTCGTATGAAAAACTTCGCGGTAGAGAACAAATTGATTCTATCCTGATGGATTATGAAGTTTATCACCACGTCGATTTTGCAGTTAATCCGGAATACAACGATATTCTTAAAGGAGTAAAACTGATTTACAATTTCAAACCCGACGCCATTCTTGCAGTTGGTGGAGGAAGCTCAATTGATACAGGGAAACTGTTAAGTGTTTTGCCCAACAACTCCGAACTTATTTCAGAAACAATCCGGAGTGGAAAAGTGAACGCCATCCGAAAAATTCCGTTTTTTGTTGCGCCAACTACGGCTGGCAGCGGTAGCGAAGCAACTCATTTTGCAGTTGTTTATATTGGCGACAACAAATATTCGGTAGCTTCGCCTCTTTTGTTACCCAATCATTGTTTTGTCGATTCGGTTTTAACATGGTCAATGTCGCCTAAACTGACTGCTATTACCGGCTTGGATGCGCTAAGTCAGGCTGTTGAATCTTTCTGGTCGGTTTATGCCACAGAGGAAAGCAAACGATACGCCGCCGAGTCTATCCGGCTGAATCTTAATTCTTTTGAAAAGTCAGTAAAATCACCCGACGCCATGTCGAGAGAAGAGATGACAACAGCCTCCTTTTTGGCAGGAAAAGCCATCAATATTACTAAAACAACTGCCGTTCATGCCTATTCTTATTATCTGACAAAACGTTTTGGACTTCCGCATGGACAATCTGTAGGAATTTTGCTCCCCTATTTTATAAAATATAACATGGATGGCAAAGTTACAAATGGGTACTGTGTCGATATTCACCGCCAAAGGATGCAGGAACTGTGTCGGCTGTTTAGTGCAGAATCTCCTGATGGCGTAATCCGGAAAGTAAACGGAATACTTGCCTGCTGTGGACTGAACATTCCCATTAACACGCTGTTGAATAATACTAAAGATATTGAGGAGTTCATTAATCGTGTAAATGTAGAGCGATTGGCAAACAATCCTGTAATCGTACAAAATGATTTACTGAAAAGCCTTATGGAAATAGATGTCTTCGGGTAATTTTTTCACCGTTTATGCGCAACCAAACAAAGAAGCTGCAATAGCTTGGATAATTAAATCTGAACTTTTGAATACTATCGAAACTATAAGAAACAAAAACAGGTTCGGGTAATTCTTACCTGTTTAATGGAACTAAGGATGTGCTTTATCCATTATTCTTTCAAGCAACATTCTTACATCACTCAACTCATTCATCCCTTTGACGGTGAGCGAAAATTTATGATTCTTTTCTTCAACGCCGGCAATTTGCTTGTTGTTTAGCACCCATTTCAAGATGTTGCCAAAAAGTTGCGACTGGTAAAAGGGCGACTGTGGATTGCTGATGAAATATATTTTGAGCGATCGGTTCTTGAATACTATCTTTTCCATCCCCATAGTTTCGGCTGTGATGCGAATGTGTGCCACGTCGAGAAGGGTGGTTGCCTGATGCGGCAACTGTCCGAAACGGTCAATCAGATTGCGCCGGAATTCTTCTATCTTTTCGGGATTATTGATGTTGTCCAGCTCGCGATAAAGTTCCATCCGTACAGCAATATTTTCGATGTATTCTTCGGGGAAACGTATTTCGAGGTCGGTTTCGATTTTGCAGTCGGCAACGTATGGTTTTGACTCCAAGCTGCTCAACTGGTGCGTCAGTTCGGGATATTCGGTTTCACGAAGTTCGAGCAGCGCCTCCTCCAGAATACGCTGATAGGTTTCGTAACCAATGTCGGCAATGTATCCGCTCTGTTCGGCGCCGAGAATGTTGCCTGCGCCACGTATGTCCAAGTCCTGCATGGCAATGTTGAAGCCGCTTCCCAAGTCGGAAAACTCCTCAAGAATCTTCAGCCGCTTTTGGGCATCGCCCGTGAGCGCAGTCAATGGCGGCGCAATGAGGTAACAGAATGCCTTTCGGTTCGAGCGCCCCACACGTCCACGCAACTGATGCAACTCGCTCAATCCAAACTGGTGCGCGTTGTTAATAATGATGGTGTTGGCATTCGGAATATCAAGCCCCGACTCAATAATGGTGGTTGCAATCAGCACATCGTAATCGCCTGCTATGAAGTCGAGTATAATCTTTTCGAGTTTGCTCCCTTCCATCTGTCCGTGCGCCACAACTGTTTTTACGTCGGGAAGAAAGCGGTTTATCATCGCCTCAATTTCGTTGATGTTTTGCACACGATTGTTAATCATAAACACCTGTCCGCCACGTTCAACCTCGTACAGAATTGCCTCTTTAATAATTTCGTCGTTAAAGGTGTGAAGTTCGGTTACGATGGGATGACGATTGGGCGGAGGCGTGTTGAGTATCGAAAGGTCGCGGGCGCCCATCAGCGAAAACTGCAAAGTACGCGGAATGGGCGTTGCCGTTAAGGTGAGCGTGTCCACATTTACTTTCAACTGTTTCAGTTTTTCCTTTACAGATACGCCAAAGCGCTGTTCTTCGTCCACAATTAGCAGTCCCAAATCCTTAAATTGCACGTCTTTCCCAATAAGGCGGTGTGTTCCTATCAAAATATCTACTTTGCCCGCTTTAACGTCGGCAAGCGTAATTTTTATGTCCGACGCTTTGCGCAAACGGCTGATGTAGTCCACACGGCAGGGGAAATCTTTCAGCCTTTCGGCAAACGTGTGATAATGCTGAAATGCAAGGATGGTTGTTGGAACAAGAATTGCCACCTGTTTGTTGTCGGCAACAGCCTTAAAGGCTGCACGCACGGCGATTTCGGTTTTCCCGAATCCCACATCGCCACACACTAGTCTGTCCATCGGATTGCCTGTTTCCATGTCCGACTTTACGGCAACGGTAGCCTTGTATTGGTCGGGCGTGTCCTCGTACATAAACGACGCTTCGAGCTCCTTTTGCATGTACGAGTCGGGCGTAAAGGCAAATCCGGGCTCCGTTTTGCGCCGCGCGTAAAGTGCAATCAACTCGCGAGCAATGTCCTTCACCTTTTTTTTGGTTTTCTCCTTCATTTGCTGCCACGCGCCCGACCCCAGCTTATGAACACGCGGCGGCTCGCCGTCCTGTCCCTTGAATTTGCTGATGCGATGCAACGAATGAATGTTTACGAGCAGCACATCGTTGTCGCGATACACCAAACGGACAGCCTCCTGCTTTTTGCCGTTTATTTCGGTTGTAACCAATCCACCAAAGCGCCCAACGCCGTGGTCAACGTGCACCATGTAATCGCCCGGATTCAAACGGCTCAGCTCCTTGATGGAAATAGCCTGACGCGCGGCTCGTCCGCCGTCGGTTTGCAGCGAAAACTTGTGATAGCGGTCGAACAGCTGATGGTCGGTGTAAACGCACAGACGCAGCGTGTTGTCAATAAAACCTTCGTGCAGGGCATGGTTTAGTTCGTCGTATTCCAGATGCGTATTTTTATCAGCAAATATCTGGCGTAGCCGTTCGAGCTGCCGCTCATTGTCCGACAAAATGTAAACCCTGTACCCGTTGTTCTGCCTGTCGCGAATGTTCTCTTCGAGCATCGTAAACTGCTTGTGAAACAGCGGTTGCGCCGATGTTGCAAACTCTACCGTTGCAGTGGTTTTAAAGCCCTGCGCATTGCCAACAACTGCAATGTTTCGCTGTTTCAATGCCTCTTTAATAAAATTGCCATCAATAAAGAGCGACAGCGCAGGAACGTCGCGTTCTTCCCTGTCGTGCTGCGTCAAAGCCTTTACGCGCTCGTAAACGTGATTCATCTTTTCCACAGCAATCGAAGGCGTATTAACCCAAATTTTAACGCTGTCGGGAATAAATTCGGTAATCGGAATGGCGTCGGGATCCTCCGAGTTCGAAAGATTTGATACCACATGAATTTCGTCGAAAGTTTCTTTAGAAAGCTGTGTTTCGATGTCGAACGAGCGGATGCTGTCAATTTCGTCGCCAAAAAAATCGATACGGCACGGGTCTTCATACGAATAACTGAACACATCAAGGATAGATCCGCGCATGGAATAGTATCCGGGTTCGTACACAAAATCGGCGCGTTTAAAACCAAGCGCTTTCAGAAAATCGACCGCGAACATCATATCAATCTGTTCGCCTTTTGCAATTTTGAGCGTTTGGTTTTCGATGGCTTTATCGGTCGGAACCCGTTCCATCAACGCTTCGGGGTACGAAACAAAGAACTGCGAAGGCTGTGCTGTGCGCAGATTTCGCAATGTTTCGGTTCGCAAAATCGCCTGAGCGTTGTCGGACTTTCCAAATTCTGGCGACCGTTTGTACGACGATGGCAAAAAGAAAACCGAATCGGCTCCTACGAGCTGCACAATATCGTGATACAGATAGGCTGCATCCTCCTTTTCCTGCGCAATAATAAAATGCGGGGCACATTCGCCCAGCGCCGCCGCAATCAGCGAAAGCGCTGACCCCGATAATCCTTTTACGTGCAAATTGCTGTTCTTTTCGGCAAAAATGGTTTCGATTTCAGCTATTTTCGGATGTTTACGGTAAAGCGCAACCAATGGACTGCTATTCTCCATTCAATTTTTTTTGCAAAAGTACGGGTTTGGGGGGAAATAATCAAATCGTGTGTGATACCTAAAACACACAAACAGTTCAATGTTTTGTATGGGAAATACTGTATCCTTTGTGTGTTTTGCGATAAATAGTGGGGACTTCTAAAAATTAGATTTTTCGAGGCTTGCAACTGGGACAAAAGCAGAGTTTACTTAAGTAAATGAGCAGTTTGGCGAAGGAGCATACGGATAAAAAAGCAGTTTTTAGAAGTCCCCTAATTAGGGTCTGCTGAAAAACTGGCAATCCCTTGCCAACTCTAAATTTTGACTATATTTGTATTCAACTAAGTGCAAGGAAAAATGGCAAAATACTCCCAAACCCGTGCATCCAAGCA
>JAITVO010000298.1 GCA_031285765.1 Cytophagaceae bacterium
ACAGAATTGATTTGCGAATAAAAGCAACAAGGGGATTAATCCCCTTGTCAATAAATAAAACTGAACAGTTAAAAACTGGAATCCACTGTTATTTGCAAACCATTTTTGTTTGAGTATAATTTTATGGGCGGTTTTGCAAATAATCATCTTTTTTTCCTTATTGCTATGGCAGGCAGCATCTGCGCTGATAAACCGGACAAGGCAAAAGAGCCTTACCCGAACAAGTAGTTATTACACCACTTTTTTTATGTTATGCTATTTTTTATTTACATGAAACACTTACTATTTTAATGAATTTCATTACTTTTGCCGCGCAATAAACAGAAGAGAGTTCGTTGTTATACTGTGAAACATATAATAATCAGCCTCTTTTAATAATAAAAACAGAATATACAGATATGGCTACTACAGCAGATTTTAGAAACGGTATGTGTATCGAATACAATGGACAGTTGTATTCAATCGTTCAGTTTCAACATGTTAAACCGGGAAAAGGTCCCGCGTTTGTACGAACCAAATTAAAGAACATTACAAATGGTCGTGTGCTCGAAAACACATTTTCGGCAGGTGTAAAAATTACGGAAGCGCGTGTTGAACACCGTCCCCATCAATTTTTATACAAAGATGATATGGGCTACCATTTTATGAACAGCGAAACGTTTGAACAGCTGACGTTGAACGAGTCGCAGGTTGATTCGCCCGAATTGCTTCGCGACGGGCAGGATGTGGATTTGATTTATCATGCCGACACCGAAACACCCCTTCTTGTTAATCTTCCTCAATACATTGTTTACGAGGTAACTTACACCGAGCCGGGCATCAGGGGCGATACTTCGTCAACGTCGTCATTAAAAGCGGCTACCATTGATACAGGCGCAACCGTTATGGTGCCGCTGTTTATCAATACCGGCGAAAAAATTAAGGTGGACACGCGTGACAAATCGTATGTAGAAAGAGCCAACAAGTAATTCAAGCCTTTTGCAATGATTACTCAACTCAATAAAAAAAGACTCCGTACCTACAAGGACAGGCTGAATATTTTGCTCGACCTTGCTCAAACCATTAATGAAGACCACGGAATTGATGATTTACTTTCGGAGTTCGAGATATTGTTGCGCGAAGAGTTGGAAGTGGGGAAAATTGTGGTTATCACTTTCTCGAACGATAAATGGACTAATTTGCTGACTTCGGGAGTTTCTCCCGAAGAAATCAGCAAAATAGATGTGGAAAGAGATTTGCTGAAATTTACACAATTAGAAAGTATTACCGTTGACCCGCCTGAAAACCTGAAAGGATTCGACGCAATTATTCCCCTATCGCACCGTTACCGGATAATCGGATATGTGCTCATTGGCGATGTGGACGAAGAACATACCGGAATCAGTCCCACCATTAAACATCTGAAACTGATTCAGATAATATCGAACATTATCATTGTTTTCATCGAGAATATGCTGATGCATCAAGCCATTCTCGAACAGGAAGCCATCAAAAAAGAGCTGGAACTGGCGTCGAAAATACAAAGTCAGTTAATACCCAGTAAAGAAAACCTGCCGCAGCACAGCGGCATCGTCGTCCATACCATTTACCAGCCGCATCTTGGCGTAGGTGGCGATTATTACGATTTTATACAGTTGTCGCGCAACACATTCGGATTTTGTGTTGCCGATGTTTCGGGAAAAGGAATTGCAGCCGCATTGTTGATGTCGAACTTTCAGGCAATTATCCGAAGTTTGTTTACGGCAAACATCAGCTTAAAGAAACTTGTCAATATTTTGAACGACAAGGTAAATCAAAGCGCCAACAGCGAGAAGTTTATCACAATGTTTATAGGCAAATACAATACGCTTACGCAAAAACTCTCTTACGTTAATGCAGGACATCTTCCGCCGCTTTTGTACGATCCCGCTAAACAGAACCTTACGCCGCTCGAAAAAGGCTGCATCGGTCTTGGCATGTTAGACGCCATCCCTACCTTAGACGAAGGCTGTGTGCGAATCAGCAAAAACTCCAAACTGATTGCTTTTACCGACGGATTAGTTGAAATTGAAAAAGACGATCAGGTAACATCTGGCATGGCGTCGCTCGAAGAAATCATTAGCAACACTCACTCCATCGAAGAAAACATCAGAGAAATACAGTTCTTTATCGACAACAACATCAGCAGCAAAAATATCTTTGACGATATTTCGCTTGTGGGAATTGGGTTTAGATAAATACTTTCGTTTAGTTTTGTTATTTCAGCGCCTCTTTCATAAATTCAATATTGCGGTCTAAAATTGCGAGATAGCGCATCTGCGAAAGCGTGCGTATTTTGTTGTGTTCGGGATAGCTAATCTTGTAATAAACGTCGCCGTTCAGATAGTCGGCGAGGAAGCGTATTGTCTGTTCCCAAACCATATAGCGGCACGAGAATGCCAAATTGTCGATTTCTTTTTGCGTAAGAAAACGGCGACTTTCGGAGAAATAACCTTTGGCAAAAGCCTTGTAATATTCGCGGTTGAAATTGACTTTGCTGAAATCAGGCTCGTCTTCGGCGGCGGTGTTTCCGAGTGTGCGTATGGCGTCGCCAAAATCGAACAGAGCAGAGCCGGGCATCACGGTGTCGAGGTCGATGATGCAAAGGATGTTATTGCTGTCGTCGAAAAGCACGTTGTTTATTTTTGTGTCGTTATGGGTTATTCGCAATGGTATTTCGCCACTGTTGAGCCACTCCTGAAGGGTGGTCATTTCGTCGGCGAGCACCAGCAGCCGTTCAATTTCCGGTTTCATTTCGTTCACTCTGCCGGCAGCATTGGCGGCGACTGCATCGTTAAACTGCTGCAGCCTGAATTTGCCGTTGTGGAAATTGGGGATTGTTTCAATCAGGCGGTCGCCCGGCAGGTCGGCAAGCTGAAACTGGAAATGCCCAAAGGCGCTTCCTGCACCAAAAGCCTGTGCTGTGCCGGTAACTTCTTCTATGCCATAACTTCCACGAATGAAAACACACAGCGTCCAGTAGTTGCCATCCGCATCCTGCACGTAATAACTGTTTGAACTGTCGGCAATATAAGTCATCACCTTGCGGTCAATATCTTTTTCGCCCAAAGCCATCAGTTTCTTGCGAATATGGTTTGTTACAAGCGCGATGTTATTCATCATGCCCGGTATATTTTTAAAGATGGTGTGATTTTTTCGTTGCAGAATAAGGTCAGCAACGCTGTCGCCATGCGTTTTTATCAGAAATGTATCGTTAATGTGCCCATGCCCGAAAGGTTTCCATTCGTCAACCTTTACATCCATCGAAAAGGCGTTGAGCAGTAATTGAATTTTTGAGTTATCCATAAGTTTTATCTGTTTACAACTCCCTCACTCTTATATTCCGAAACTTTAGCGGTGAACCATGTCCGAGAAAGCCAATATGTCCTTGTTTGTTGCGAAGTCCGGGATGCTGGTTGCCGTCTATCGTGCCGTTTTTGGAGGCTTCGGCAATATCGCCATCGAGAATTACCGTTCCGTTGAGCGTAATGGTAATCCGATTGCCTTTGGCGGTAACTTCCTGCGTGTTCCATTCGCCAACAGGCTTCAGATAACCGCGTTTGGCAGCTATTACACCATAAACTGAGCCGTGATACTGATACTGCTGAAGGTCTTTGTAAATAGGATGGTCGTTGTCAAGAATCTGAAGTTCCATACCCAAGTAGGCTGCGTCGCCTTCCATAGGTGTGCGGATTCCAAGTCCGTTGTTGGCAGCCGGTGTCAGTTGAAACTCAAAGCGGAAGGTGAAATCGGCATACTCTTTTTTTGTGTAAAGATTGCCGCCAAAACTGCGACTTGGATTCATTACCAGTTCTCCATTTTCGATGGTATAATCCACCGTGTTTCCAGTCCACTGGTGCATGTTGGCGCCATCGAACAGAATTACGAAACCTTGCTTCTCTTCTTCCGCCGTAAGGCGATAGGGTTCGGGGCGCGGCAACTCGCGTATGTAGATGTTGCGGTAGTAAACTTTGCTTCCGTGTGCCTGCAATTCAATCTGTTCGATGGGCGGAATGGGCTGCGAGCGGTCCCAGAAGTTTTCGAGCATCACATCATCGGTAACCAAAACACCGTTTAACATTACCGTAACGCGGTCGCCCGTCATTCGGATATAAAAAGAGTTCCAGTCGCCTGTTTTATTATCGGCAACAGCCAAAGGCTTGCTTGTGTAAATCTGATTGTTGTACAGTCCGCCCGAACCCACCTGCGCACCAACATTTACGCGCGAGGTATCCCAAATCTGCACCTGCGGTGTTCCACGCAAGTAAATACCAGCATCGGGCTCCGTTCCGTGTGCGTCGAGTTTCCAGTCAATGTACATTTCAAAATTACTGTAAGGTTTAGTGGTGCAAATGTTGTTGTAGCCTGCTCCGTCGAACACCAGCAAGCCGTCTGCCGCTTTCCAGTCGCTGTGCATCTGTTCGTCAGCCTTTAGCTGGGCTTTTGAGAGTTGTGCCGCCGTCATTTTGGTACGCGCAATGGGATTCTCAACCAAACCCTTCCATCCCGTAAGGTCTTTTCCGTTAAATATGGATACAAAACCTTCGCCATCGAGCATTTCTGCAAGGTGTTTGCGAATGGCTTGGCGCTGATAGTCGGCGTCGGGATTATCAAGGGCTTCAATTACTTTGTTCAATAATGCTTTTATATTGCTGCCCGAATAATTTTTATTGCTTAACGCGATGTTCATCACAGCATTTGCGGCAGCTTGCGTAAGTTCGGGGGTGTCGATAAAACTTCCTGCATAAAGCAAACCGAGAAACGTACCTGTTTTGCCAATCTCTTCGAGCAACTTGTTTTTTTGTTGCGACGTTTGGGCAATGTTCATTGCTTCGCGCAGATAGATAAGGCGGTTTTCGCCAGTCATGCCGGGGTTTGATGCAAGCCGTGTGTAAGCGTCGAAAGCGCTGTTATGATACTTGGCGGCAGCCCGATTGGTGCATATCGAATAAAGAATGTTGCGTGTTTCGATGCCCTCCCATTTGAGGAGCGCGTCGAATGCAGCATCTTTTGCATCGCCCGTGCCTGTATTGAAGCCGGCGATGATTGTTTTCAAAGCGTCTTTGTAGCCTGTTGATGCAAGCACCGGATAGTAAAGATACGCCAAAGCGCCTGCCCTGTTCATTCTTTGTTCAATCATTGCAGCCTGTTCCTTTGGGGGATACGAATTGATTGCGGCAACAACGGCTTCCTGTATATGGGCAATTGCCTCCTGGTGGGCTATTTCGAGCCAATCGCACAGCATATCAAAATCGTCATCGGCAACAACATTTTTCAATGCTTTGTAAACTGCCTGCTGCACTTTGGGCGAGTTGTTATCAATTAAAGCAAAAACAATTGTATCGTAATCCGATGCTTTGCGCATAGCCAGCAACTCGATGATGGCTATTTTACCGGCATCGGTAGCGCGATGCACTTTGGCTGCAATTTCGCCGCCAATGTTTCCTTTGACCGATGCCAGACACTCCTTTGCCAATGGAATATATAATTCGGTTTCGGGATTTGATATCATTCCTGCAAATATGCTGGCAGCCTGCGGAACCTCTGCTTTTACCATTGCCCACGAAGCCGCCTGAACAACATTGTAATCGGAAGACCCTAAACTCAGGTTTATTAAATTATAATATACAAGGGACTGCGTTTTGTTATCCTCGAACATTATGGAGTCTCTGTAAAAATCATTCATATCGGGCTTCTTTTCGGCTTCGTTGCCTATATGGTTCAATATCTCCGTTTGTACATCAGGCTTTGCTTTGCGTAAAAGCGTCAGCATACCTCTATAAAGTTCACTTTTTGTACCCTTAAAATCGGAGGCAAACCTTAATGCTGCCTGACGATATTCGGACGATTTGTCCTTTAAAGCATCCAATATAACCTCCGGCGATTTATCGTACATCATTTGCAGTTCCAACACGGCAATGCGGGTATGCACACCTCCTGTATCTGTAATCTGTTTTTGCAAACGCTTAACTTCCTTGCGAGCCTTCTTGACATCGCCCTGCGCATACATTTGCTTCAATAAATGAGCATAATCATTGGTAAAGCCACGTATATAGCCCAACTGATACGGAAGCTGAGCGCCTTTTACTTCTGCTCGCTCAATGGCGGTAACAATTTCGCTAAATGATACTGTGTTGGGATTTGCTTTCTTTAATGCTTCGAGTAGTGCCTTACCTGCATTTTCGGTGCCAATGCCCGACAATGCTCCTGCGGCATAATGGCACAGCGCTTCGTCGGAAAGGTACTTTGCCAGTTTATCAACACATTCGTCGCCTCCTGCGATGGCAAGCTGGCGAATAATAAAAGCCCTTGTTTCGGTTTCGGTAACCTCGTCCAATGCCTTGAGATAACCGCTAACCACAGGCAATCGCAATGTCTCCATGCCGGCTGCCGAAACATACGCCGACAATCCGCTCAAAGCGTATTCGGCATTTGCATTGCTGCCCTGCGCGGGCGCATTGAACTGTTTCAGAATAGCAATAACCCCTTCGCTTCCCGTCGAAGCAAGGTCGTTCATCAGTTGATTAAAAGTTTCGATATTCGACGCTGGCATTTGCGCCAGCACATCGGCAACAATAGTGGTGTTCTTACGGTTTTCGGGCATTTGCGCCGTTATCAGGCATCCGCAAATCAGCACGATGCTTAGTGTTGAAAATATTTTTTGCATAGCTTGCAATATTAGCTGTTAAGTTTAGGAATTACAGCCGCCAAAGATAATTTATATGGGGGGAAAATGCAAGTGAAAATTGTTTATAGTAACTCATGTTACGCAAAACAGCCTTGAATAGGCTGAATATTCATAACCGCAAGCGAGCGGAGCGTTGCCTGCGGAAAATGACGTTCGTATCTCCCTGCCCGCAAGGGCAGAACAGATGTGAAAATACAGGTTCTGCCCTTGCGGGCAGCTGTGCTGTTGTCTGTTTCCCGTAAGCTGCGCTTCGCTTGCATACGGTTATGAAGATTAGGCTTTTCAAGCCAAGTGTGTAACATGAGATAGTAATTTTATTTATTTAAGTACCCAGCATAAATTAATTGATACTATCTTTTACCACAATGAGCACAAAGTTGTTCACAAAGGACACTATGCCTTTGTGAACCTTGTGTGAACTTTGTGGTAAAAGATATTATACTAATGTGAAAATGGTTTTCGGATATATGCAGAGGTTTGGTATAGACGCAGCACGCCACGTCTATACGTTCGTGCGTATGGTCTATGTGCATCCCAAAACTAAAAAATCCGAAAACCACTTTCACTTTAGTATATCAATTAATTTATGTTGGGTACTTAAACCATAAATAGATATATGCATTATTTCTCATTTCAATTATATGATTTTACTACCGCAACTGTATATAGGTGGAGTTCAAATACATATTTTCTGACCGTAACGGTATATAGGCGGAGTGTAAATACATATTTTCCGACCGTAACGGTATATTGTGCGAGTGCAAATGCAAATTTTCCGACCGTAAAGTGGTATCTGCCGAGTGTAAATACATATTTTCCGACCGCAACGGCATATTGTGCGAGTGCAAATGCAAATTTTCCGACCGTAACGGTATATTGTGCGAGTGCAAATGCATATTTTCCGACCGCAAAGTGGTATCTGCCGAGTGCAAATGCATATTTTCCGACCGCAACGGTATATTGTGCGAGTGCAAATGCATATTTTCCGACCGTAACGGTATATTGTGCGAGTGCAACTGCATATTTTCCGACCGCAACGGTATATTGTGCGAGTGCAAATACATATTTTCCGACCGCAACGGTATATTGTGCGAGTACAAATGCATATTTTCCGACCGCAACGGTATATTGTGCGAGTGGAAATCCATATTTTCCGACCGCACCGGTAT
>JAITVO010000309.1 GCA_031285765.1 Cytophagaceae bacterium
ACAGAATTGATTTGCGAATAAAAGCAACAAGGGGATTAATCCCCTTGTCAATAAATAAAACTGAACAGTTAAAAACTGGAATCCACTGTTATTTGCAAACCATTTTTGTTTGAGTATAACTAATGCTACGCAAGGCATACACATTGTTGCGTTGAAAATGTTAAACTTTGGCTCCGCCTGTTTTCAATTCATACCAATGCATAATATTAATTATTAATACTTGGAGGCTATCTATTTATTATGTAAAATACAATATTTTAGCGCCGCCGCAATGCATTTGTACTCTGCTTACATATCGTTACGGTCGGAAAGTATGCATTTGCACTCGCCCGATATGCCGTTGCGGTCGGAAAATGTGCATTTGCACTCGCCCGATATGCCGTTGCGGTCGGAAAATGTGCATTTGTACTCCCCCGATACCACTTTACGGTCATAAAATATACAGTTGCGGTTTAAAACTATATAGCTGAATCGCCAAATAATATATATCAACCATTAATGGTTTATCATTAATAGTTGATGACAATTATGATTAAGTATGAATCAAAAATTAATTTACACTAAATGGAACCTCTAAAAGTAAACCACAATGAGCACTAAGCTGTTCACAAAGGACACTATGTCTTTGTGAGCCTTGTGTGTTCTTTACGAACTTTGTGGTAAAAGATTGTATCAATTAATTTATGTTGGGTACTTACGTAAGTTACACGTGTGCAAAAAGTGTTACGCTGTGTGTGTAAAAAAAAACGCCTTGTATTTTGGCGTATTTTAACATGCAATTATTTCACATTCCCCTTTACTATTAGGTTTTCTCCCAACCGTTATTTACCTTTGTGCGCTTTTTTATCCCGATAATTAAAAAACAATTCAATTAATATGGCATTAAAGTATATGACCGCTCAAGAGGCGGCTCAATTAATTAATCACAACGACAATGTTGGGTTCAGCGGCTTTACCCACGCAGGATGTCCCAAAGTGGTACCAGCTGCTTTGGCAAAACGTGCCGAAGAAGAACATGCAAAAGGCAATCCTTTTAAAATAGGAATGTTTACAGGCGCCTCAACGGGCGACAGTATCGACGGCTCGCTTACACGCGCGCACGCCATTAAGTTTCGCACACCGTATCAAACCAATAACGACATGCGAAAAGCCATCAACAGCGGCGACATCAAGTATTTCGACCTGCACCTCTCTACTTTGGCGCAGGACATCCGCTACGGTTTTTATGGAAATGTAGATGTTGCCATTATCGAAGCGTGCGACGTAACCGAGTCGGGCGAAATCGTACCTACATGCGGAGTCGGTATTTCGCCCACCATTGCACGGCTGGCAAAAACGGTTGTCGTAGAGCTTAACAACTGGCATCCCAAAGCCCTTCGCGGGATGCACGACATTGTGGAACCCGCCGCACCTCCTTATCGCAAAGAAATACACGTAGAAAGCGCAAGGGACAGAATCGGGACGGAGTGCATCAAAGTTGACCCTGCTAAAATTGTAGTGGTGGAATGTAACTCGCCCAACGAAGGTGGCGGTTTTGCTCCTGTGGACGAAATCACAACCAGAATAGGCGAAAACGTTGCCAACTTCTTTATTCGCGAAATGGCTGAGGGACGTATGCCAAAGTCGTTTTTGCCCGTACAGTCGGGTGTGGGAAACATTGCCAACGCCGTGCTTGCCGCGATGGGCGAAAGCAAAGAGATTCCCGACTTTGAAGTGTACACCGAAGTGATTCAGGACGCCGTAATCGGACTCATGGAAGCAGGTCGCGTTAAGTTTGCAAGCGGCTGTTCGCTCACCGTCAGCAATCCGTGTATCGAAAAGATATACAAAAACCTCGATTTCTTTAAGAAAAAACTGGTGCTTCGCCCGTCCGAAATCACCAATAATCCCGAAGTTGCCCGCAAGATAGGCGTTATTGCAATCAACACCGCCCTCGAAGCCGACATTTTCGGCAACATCAATTCTACGCACGTAACAGGCAACAAAATGATGAACGGCATTGGCGGTTCAGCCGATTTTACGCGCTCGGCATACGTTTCCATCTTTGTAACCCCGTCCGTAGCCAAAGGCGGATGCATCAGCGCATTTGTGCCAATGGTTTCGCATCACGACCACACCGAGCACTCGGTAAAAGTGATTATTTCGGAATACGGAGTTGCCGATTTGAGAGGCAAATGCCCTGCAGAACGTGCACAGTGCATCATCGAAAACTGTGTGCACCCCGATTACCGTCCGCTGTTGCGCGAGTACCTTGCATCGGGCGAAAATGGACAAACGCCCGTTAATCTTTACAACGCCTTTGCCTTCCACGAAGCATTTATGGAAACCGGCGACATGCGCAGCGTAAAGTGGCGGAAAAATAAAAATTGAGTTCTCAAATATTAACCAAACCGCGCAAGAGCGTTGCAATGCAATGTTCTTGCGTGTGTTTTTTGGAATCCTCAGGCGATACAATACTACTTTATTTCATAAACAAATACGAATTTAAAAAGTATGCTAAACGCTATTATGGCGAATTTGCATACATGATTTAAACTGTTGGATTCAATTTACACAATTGTTTCTCGGACAAATTACTTCACTCAACTATCTGCGAAATATTTGGTTATACTTAAATCGAAATATATTCTAATGAAATTCACAATAAACACAACCGATAAACTTTCCAGCGCACGGGCAGGAGAAATCGTTACAGAGCACGGAGTAATCGAAACGCCTATTTTTATGCCCGTCGGTACGGTAGGGTCGGTCAAGGGAGTTCATGTAAAGGATTTGGAAGAGCAGGTAAACGCCGCTATCATTCTGGGAAACACCTATCATCTTTATCTTCGCCCGGGCTTGAATGTGCTGTGCAAGGCTGGCGGACTGCATCGCTTCAATGCGTGGAAGCGTCCCATACTGACCGACAGCGGAGGCTTTCAGGTGTTTTCACTAAGTCATCGGCGAAAGCTGACCGAAAAGGGAGCCGAATTTCAATCGCACATCGACGGCTCGCGTCATCTCTTTACGCCCGAAAACGTGGTGGACACGCAACGCATCATTGGAGCCGATATTATTATGGCTTTGGACGAATGTCCTCCCGGCGATTCGGAATACGGCTACGCAAAGCAGTCGCTCGAATTGACGCACCGGTGGCTCAAACGAGGCATCGAACAGTTTGACCGCACAAAACCATTGTACGGCTATTCGCAAACGTTTTTCCCGATTGTGCAGGGAAGCGGCTTCAAGGATTTGCGCAGGCAGTCGGCAGAATATGTTGCCGGCTTCAACCGCGAAGGCAACGCCATTGGCGGTTTGGCAGTAGGCGAACCTGAAGAGGTAATGTACGAAATGATTGAAACGGTAAATGCCATTTTGCCTGCCGACAAGCCCCGCTATTTGATGGGCGTGGGCACTCCGGTAAACATCCTCGAAGCAATTTCGCGCGGCGTTGATATGTTCGACTGCGTAATGCCCACTCGCAACGGGCGCAACGGGATGCTCTTTACCGCAAAGGGAATTATTAACATCAGAAACGAGAAGTGGAAACACGATTTTTCGCCGATTGACGACGCCGGAAACTGTTCGCTCGATTTAACTTATTCGCGAGCCTATCTGCGCCATCTGTTTGTTGCCGGCGAAATGCTGGGACCGCAACTTGCATCTATTCACAACCTTTCGTTTTATCTTTGGCTGGTGCGCGAAGCTCGCAAAAACATAATAAACAGCACTTTCTTGCGTTGGAAAGAGCAAATAATAAAACAATTAGTAGTACGTCTGTAAATTTTTCGTTCCTTTGCAAAATATTTGATTGAAGCCGTGCTTAAAATACTCGACATTTACATACTGAAAAAGTTCCTCGGAACATTCTTTTTCGCCATCATACTCATATTAAGTATATGCGTAGTGTTCGATATGGCTGAAAAACTGGACGATTTTCTTAATAACGAAGTTACGCTGCGCAAAATTGTATTCGATTATTATCTGAACTTTATCCCCTACTTTGCCTACATGTTTACACCGCTCTTTGTGTTTATATCGGTTATATTTTTCACATCCAAGATGGCGTATCAGTCCGAAATCATTGCTATTTTGTCGAATGGAGTCAGTTTTCGCCGACTGACCGTGCCTTATATGATAAGCGCGGCGGTTATAAGCCTCTTTTCATTTGTTTTGGGCAGTTACATAATTCCGCCCGCCAACAAAACGCGGCTCGATTTCGAAAAAACCTACATCAGCAGCCGCAAAGAGCGTGGCGCAAGCAACATTCACATGCAGATTGAGCCGGGTGTTTTTGTTTATGTATCGCGATATTCGTCGTTGCGCGATGTGGGCGACGGTTTCAGCATGGAAATTTTCGACGGCAAAGAGCTTGTAACAAAGCTGGCAGCACGCGAAGCCGTCTTTAACGCCGACTCGGGCACATGGACATTGAAAAAATATGTTCGCCACGATTTCGTCAGTCCCGAAGTTCAAGTTATTACCGAAGGCGAGCAAATAGATACCACGCTGAAGATGCTGCCGTCCGACCTTAGCGAAGGACTCAAGTTTTACGAAACAATGACCAGCGCCGAGTTGAATCAATACATCGACGAACAGCGACAGCGCGGCGTTGGCAGCATCGAAGATTTCCTGATTGAAAAACACAAACGTATTGCGTCTCCATTTTCGGCTTTTATCCTGTCGATAATAGGAATATCGCTTGCGTCGCGTAAGGTGCGCGGAGGCATGGGGCTGCACATCGGCGTGGGTATTGCATTAAGTTTTGGTTACATCCTTTTTATGACCATCTCCACCACATTTGCGGTTAACGGAAACACACCCGAATGGTTAGCCGTATGGATTCCCAATTTTGTTTTTGCAGCTATCGCGGCGGTGCTTTATTATAAAGCGCCGAAATAAATTTAGCACACTATAAATAAACTGCTTAAGGTTTCATACACTCCATTATTACTGTGCTTTTATCGCACATTTAAGTTACAAATGCAACTTTATTATTAAACTGCAAATATCGGTAAACTTACCGAAGCCGGCGAATACACCGGAAACTTTGTGCTGGTAACCAGCTATCCCAACAACGAATCGGTTACCGTAGAAGTTATTGCAACAGCCGGAGAAACAGTAATAATGTGTTAATAATTAAATGTAGGGGCGCGATTAAGTGCGCCCCTTTTTTATATACAAATCTGCCATTATAAAAAGAGAGTGTCCAAAAATACTTTTTGAACACTACTCTGACGGTATCGCATACAAATTGCGATGTCGGCTTCTCGCCCTCTCCCTATGGGGAGAGGTTTCTTTTTTTTAAATCTGTTCCTCTACATTCCACACAAATGCTCGCAAACCTTGCTGTTCAGCGCTATCGTCGAGTTTTTTAAGATTTTCGAGCAATGGCTTCACCTTTTTATCTTCCATGATGGCAAGGATAGACGAGTTCATTGCAGGCCACGTGTGATTGCCAAAGTGTGGTTCGCCACCGTTGCTGCCGCATCCCTGCACATCTGCCCATTTGGTATATCCTTTTATTTGATGACGGTCAAGGATACTGTTTACCGCTTCTGTCAATGCCTGATTATAGGCAAAAAATACTGCTTTCATTTTTTTGAACTGTTTATCTATTTTAATTTGAGAACACTGATTATTTATCTATTACAAAAGCAAACCACACAATCATATTAAATTTAGATGTTGTTTGTATGTAATTGGGCCGGTTATGGGTTTGCAATGACAAAGCACACCTTACTTCTGTGCATGCACATTTTTTTTGTTGTACATGTAAGCATAATTGCATGGAAACGGATAATTATCCATATCTGCGGTTGGCATGTTAAAGGGCGTTCCGTAGAAACGGGGCATGCCCCGTTTCTACGGAACGCCCATCTTAATTCGTAATTCATAATCCGTAATTAGCCACGAAACTCATCAATTTGCAATTGCCAACAATCAGTATTTCTCTTTTTGAAAGCCGCATACGCGCAATACATCCTTGTATGTGTCGGGATAGTTGGCTTTTATTGCCAGCACAAGGCAGTTAAGCGCTTTAATAATAAATGCCTTGCTTTCGGCTTTAATGGCAATGTATTCGGCTGAGGCGCTGTCGCTTTTGTCGCCGGCGGTTTTTAGTTCGGCATAGCTGGTGCGAATGGTTTCCCAGTACTGTTTACCATATTTTTGGTCGCTCATGCCGTGGCGGTCGATGGCTTTAACCATCTGGTCGAGTGAGTGCAGTCGCTCGTCTTTATCGCGAGGTAATTTGTATGTGCCACCTACTTTTACCAGTCCGAACTGTAGATAATACGATGCAGCTTCATTTTTTCCAAACGCATCGGCAACGTAACCTTTAATGTAGCTTACCGATGCGTCGATTTCGGTGTTTAAAGTTGCAAAACCCTGTGTGATGGTAATGCGCGAGCCTTTGGTTTCATTACGGTCGTCGAACGACGTTGCAAATGTGTTCACTGCTGATTTCAACTGTGAAGGTGTAATCCATGCAAGGGTAATTGCCGGATATTTTTTCCATGATTCAACAACAAGATTAGCAACTCCAATAATATCAGAGTCCTTACGCGGAACTGTACCGCGCACATGTTTTTTACCTTTAGGTTCTTCTTCCATACGTCAGTTGTCTTTTTAATTAATTATTACTACAAAACAGTCTATCCTTAATGGCATGTTTTATTTAAAAACCCGTCTGCGCAACTTGCAGCAGGGCTTGTAGAACTTTTTTATACACTTGCGCAACGCACAGCAGGGCTTGTAGAACTTTTTTATACACTTGCGCAACGCGCAACAGGGCTTGTAGAACTTTTTTATACACTTGCGCAACTCGCAGCAGGGCTTGTAGAACTTTTTTATACACTTGCGCAACGCGCAGCAGGGCTTGTAGAACTTTTTTGCCTCCTTGCGCAACGCACAATCATCTTTTACAAGAATGGCGGCACCTATATTCAACGTGCATTTACATCCTCTTTTGATACTAAAAAAGGGGAGGGTGTGAAAGTAAAAATGTATAACCTAAAACACCCTCCCAGAGTCATGAAAACTAATTTCGTTGCAAAGAAACAGCTAAAAAATGAAACATCAAAATATTTCAGCAAAAAAAAATCATTTTATTGTGATTTTTTTTCGATGGCATGCAAAATCAAGCAACGTATGTACTCAATGCGCAACACCGCAATTTTAAATTTTCCTACTTCCAATTTTTAAATCTTCTCTGCCTCTTTCCATACCATTGCGCTTGCGCCAACAATGGCAGCGTCGCCTGCATGAAGTTTTGAGGGCAGTACCTGAATTTTATTTCTGAAGGTAGGAAGCAAGTGTCGCTCCATAGCTTCGATGGTTGGCTTAAAAATAAGGTCGCCGGCAGCAACAGGTCCGCCAAATAGAAAGATAGCTTCGGGCGACAGGTAGTGCGCTGTGTCAGCAAAGCCTATTCCAAGATAATAGCCTGTCTTCTCAAATACCTCGATGGCTATTTTATCGCCCTTGATGGCTGCGTCGTAAATCATCTTTGCCGTAAGTTTATTATAAGGCACATTGGCAAGCGCGCTGTTGTTATCGTTGTAATAAACAAGCAGCTCAAATGCGGTGCGCTTCATGCCCGAAGCCGAGCAGTAGGTTTCCAAGTGCCCCACGCCACCACAGCCGCATCGGCGACCATCGGGAAACAGTGTTGTATGACCAATTTCGCCTGCAAATCCGTCGCTGCCGTAAACTAAGTCGCCATTGACAACTACGCCACTGCCAACGCCGGTTCCAAGCGTGTACATTACAAAATTTTTCATGCCTTTTGCGCCGCCGTAAATCATTTCGCCCACAGCCGCAGCGTTGGCGTCGTTTGTAAGCACAATGTGGGCATATCGTGTAAACTTTTTGCGCAGCATATCCACAAGCATCACCACACCTTTGAACGACAGGTTGGCGGCGTGTTCAATGGTGCCACTGTAATAATTGGCATTAGGCGCACCTATTCCTATACCAATAATTTCGGAATCGGGGTTAAGCAGCGCCACCGAGCGTTCCATTTCGCGCAGCGCATCCGTAAGGTCGTTTACATAACGCACTGCATCGCCATGCGTAGGCGTTTCGATACCGCCCTTTACAAGCACATTACCTGCTTCGTCAACAATTCCGATGGCGGTATTGGTGCCGCCAATGTCAATTCCTATTGCTAATTTTTTCATGTTCCAAATATTATTTTTACCTTTGCAAAGTTAATACAAATTTCTTCGCCGAATGAAATCATTTGCATAAAATATTTTTTTAGAGGTGAATTTATAAATATATATATGCGCGATGTGATATATATAAAGCGCATACAGAGTTTATTTATGCCTGTTTCATCGGGTGCAACCGGCAACATCCTGTAAAGCGCTGGCAGGTGGATATCGCTCCAAAATGGCAAATTGAGCAGCACCGGCTTTATTGACGTTTGATTTGGCAAACGGGTAGCGCACCGCAGGTCATCATGGCTTTAACCCAATAGTGTTTTTAATATTTTGTATAATCTGTAATTTTAAACAATCATCTGTATGAAAAAAAAGAGGCTGCTGTTCATTTTTTTATTGATGCTCATATTTTCGACACCGCACATCGGCGCGCAGCAAATGCCACTTGTACGTTTTGGTTTGCTTTCCGACATACAGTATTGCAACTGCGACGATTACGGCACGCGCTTCTTCAGTCGCACGCTTGCGCGGATAGATGAGTGCGTTGCTCATTTTAACCGTCAACAGGTGCACTTTACCATTAATCTTGGCGACTTTACCGAAAAAAACCAAAGCGATTTGAATGCCGTACTGCGTCCGCTGACAAAACTGAACCATCGTTCCTATAATATTACCGGCAATCACGACCATACAGACGTTGTAAATACCTCACGACTATACCGGCGGCTGGGCATGGAGGCGCCTTACTATTCGTTTACCTTTAATAATATTGTTTTTGTGATGTTAAATACCAACGACGTTGCGTCGTACCGCCTGCTTCGTGGCATGAAGAGCCGTCGGGCGCTTTCGCAAATGCTTTTGCAGATAAAGAAAGACGGGCGAAGCAACGGTTACCGCTGGAATGGTGGCATTGGCAAAGAGCAGCTGCAATGGTTGCACGCACAGCTGCAAAGCGCCGAAGAAGCAGGGCAACAGGTGTACCTGTTTTCGCATCATCCATTGTATCCAAATGGAAGTTTTTCGGCGCTCAACGATGTCGAAGTTTTGTCAGTCATCAGCAATTTTACTTGCGTAAAGGCTATGTTTGCAGGACACTATCATGCTGGCGTATTTGCTGCATTTGGCACAATTCCCTGCATCACCGTCGAAGGCATGGTTGAAACCGCCGACACAACAGCCTTTGCCGTTGTCGAACTTTACAGCAATAAATTTGTTGTACATGGCGCAGGAAGAGTTAAATCGAAGGAAATTTATTTTTAATTATGTTTCGTGTAGAGATGCACCGCCATGCGTTTTTTACCAAAAACAACATAACAGCCTATCAATTTGTAATTTTTAATTCGTAAATGATATGAAAATCCTGTTCATCATACCCGGTTCGGGCGATTCATTTTACTGCGGCAACTGTTTCCGCGACAATCTACATGCCACAGCCCTCCGAAAGGCTGGACACGAGGTTATCATCATGCCACTCTACCTTCCGCTCACGCACAAATCGATACAGGCAAACACGCCAATCTTCTTTTCGGCTGTTACCTATTATATAGCACAAAAGTTTTTCGCTCGGCGGCGGATCCCCAAGTGGCTCGAAAGGCTTACAGGCTCGCGGGCTGCGCTCCGCATCGCCTCGTCCATGTCGGGCACCACGTCGGCAGAAGGCATGGAGGCAATGACGCTTTCGATGATAACCGGCGCTATAACCGACAAAGCCTTTCACAATCAGGTGCAGCCACTTATTGAATGGATACGCAACCACGACACACCCGACGTCATTCACCTCTCCACTACCCTGCTACTTGGCGTAGCCAAAGCCATCCACAAAGAGATGAATATCCCAACTGTTTGTTCGCTTCAGGACGAAGAAGTGTGGATCGACACCCTCAATACCCGCGACGCCCGTGCAGCGTGGAGCGCCATCGCCCAAAACATCACTTGCATCAGCGCTTTCACAGCATCCAGCGAGTTTTACAAGGCGACAGCCATTCGACGGTTTCCGCACATCAGGCATATCGAAGTCATCTATCCGGGCATCGACCACTCCAAATACGCTTGCGCGGATGTACCCGCCCATCCAACCATTGGCTTCTTCTACCGCATGAATCGCGACAATGGCTTGCACATTCTCGCCGAAGCCTTTGCAAAACTCAAGCGCAACAACACCATACCAAACCTCAAACTGAAGATTGGCGGAGGCTACTCCGGCGCCGATCGCCGATTTCTTCGAAAAATACGGCGCACCCTCGCCCCATTCATGAGCGATGTTGAAATTTGCAGCCATTACAGCGTTGGCAGTCATGCCTCGTTTTATGCATCAGTGTCCGTAGTGTGCGTTCCCCTCACTTTCGACGAAGCAGTAGGGCTTTACGTGTGCGAAGCCTTTGCCTGTGGGCGTCCCGCAGTAGAGCCAGCCACCGGTTCGTTTCCCGAAATAGTTTCCGACGCCGGCATCCTCTACCACCCCAACACGCCCGAAGCACTTTCGCAGGCGCTCGAAATCATCTTCACTACCAATGCACTTTACACAGCCTCAACGCGTAAAGCCAACGAACTCGCCACCATCCGCTACAGCGACAAGGTGGCTGCAGAGAGGCTTACAAAACTCTATGCTACGCTGGTTGATAATGGAGAATTTAGAATGGAGAGTTGAAAGTGAGAGAGCGTCAGTTAATAATTACGAACTGATGTTTCCAATTATGCGATGTTTCGCTCTTTTTAATTCGTAATTAATTGCAGTTTGGCAAATATTATCTATCTTTGAAACCTTAATTAAAAAAACAGTATCAGATGAAAAAGAAACTCACACTTGGATTATTTTTTATTGTGCTATTCGGCATCGCGACAGCGCAAAAACCTGCCGATTTCACCGGCTCGCTGCTGTGGAAAATATCGGGAAACGATTTAAAAACCCCCTCTTACGTGTTCGGCACTTACCATTTGCTTGGCAAGGAGTTGATGGATTCAGTTTACGGACTGAAAGAGGCTTTTGATGCCGCTTCTCAAATAATTGGCGAAATGGATATGGCTGATAAAGTTGCAATGAATAATAAAATGATGCAGGCTGCCATGTTGCCCGAAGGCGTAACATACAAAGCATTGCTCTCCGACGACGAATACACCCGCTTGGATGCCGGACTGAAAAGCATATTAGTAACAGGTCTCGACCAGATGGGAATGCTGAAACCGGGGATGATAAGCATAGCTATGATGACAACGCTTTATATAAAGCAACATCCCGAATTTAATCCTTCGGAGCTGGAAGCCATCGACGAGTACTTGCAAACAATTGCACGCAAAAACAACAAAACCGTAAAGGGGCTCGAAACAATAGAAGAACAGGTGGATATATTATTTAATTCCGACGACATAAAAATAGAGATGCAGGCGCTTTTATGCGCCGTCGAATCAATTGAATTTACGATGGAACAGGGTAAAATGTTAGATATTGATTACAAGCGTGGCGACCTCAATCAAATGTACACCAGTTTATATGATAACGACAAAAATCCATGTAAGGAATACGTTACCCAGGCAGCTATAGATGTACTGCTGAAAAATCGCAACGACAAATGGCTCGAAAAATTACCTGCTCTAATGGCTGATAAACCAAGCCTGATAGTAGTTGGCGCGCTTCATTTGGCTGGTGAAGAAGGTATTTTGTATCAACTAAGCCAAAAGGGTTATACTGTAGAAGCCGTGCGGTAATAAACTGCTTCGGAAAATGTAACAATGATTGTCCATTGAGATTTGATTTTGGCTAAAGCCGATTCATCTTGCCTGCTATGGAAGCTGCAAAACAAATCGACTTTAGCCCTCCAAAAACTTGCCGGATGACCATTCGTTTACATTTTCTGAAGCAGTCTAATAATTCAAACATTTTCTTAGCCTAAAGCATGGAAACAATTTTCTACTCATAGTTTGTATTATTCATCAAATTTTTCATCATCGGCTTGTTTTTTCTCTGCATATAAACTACTTTTGCCAACTGTTGGCAGAAAGATATGTGTGCTAATAAACACAATATTCGTTCTGCCTTTTTTCAAAATAAAAATAGTGTGATATGACTCATCTAAAAGAAGGCATGAAAGCTCCTCCGTTTTCGGGAAAAGACAAAAATGGAACAACTGTTTCGCTCGAAAACTTTAAAGGGAAAAAAATTGTTTTGTATTTCTATCCCAAAGACAATACAGCCGGCTGCACCGCTGAGGCTTGCAGTTTAAACAGTTATTACGGTGATTTTGTAAAGAAAGACTATGCTGTTGTTGGCGTAAGTCCCGACAGTGAAGCATCGCACCAGCGCTTTGCTGCTAAATATGAATTAAAATTTAATCTTTTATCCGATGTTAATCACGAAATAGCAATCGCTTATGGCGTTTGGGGCGAAAAGAAGATGTACGGCAAAACTTATATGGGAATCATCAGAACTACTTTTATTATTGACGAAAACGGTGTGATTGAAAAAATAATCGACAAGGTTGATACCCAAAATCATGCTGCTCAAATATTAAATTGACTTAATACAACACAATCATGACAGACCCACAAGAGAACAAAGAAAAAGAGAAAGACAACAAAACAACTAATCCTGAGAAACTGAAAGCCCTGCAACTTACCATGGAAAAGATTGACAAATCGTATGGTAGGGGTACAATTATGCGTATG
>JAITVO010000324.1 GCA_031285765.1 Cytophagaceae bacterium
ACAGAATTGATTTGCGAATAAAAGCAACAAGGGGATTAATCCCCTTGTCAATAAATAAAACTGAACAGTTAAAAACAGGAATCCTCTGTTATTTGCAAACCATTTTTGTTTGAGTATAATCAGTAAAAATGAAGTTTTATACAGATGTAAAAAATCATGCTTGTAACATGAGTCATATCATTCAATTTTCGTCATCTATTTGTTTTAATCATACATCTTTTCTACTTTTGCAGGCTCAAAAATTACATGCTTTATGGAGATTGCAAGCAAATACAACCCAATTGATACCGAAGACAAGTGGTACGCATACTGGACAGAGAACGGATTCTTTAAATCGGTTCCCGACGAGCGCGAACCCTACACAATAGTAATCCCACCGCCGAATGTTACGGGCGTGCTGCACATGGGGCACATGCTCAACAATACCATTCAGGACATCTTGATTCGCCGCGCACGTATGCAAGGCAAAAACGCATGCTGGGTGCCGGGTACCGACCATGCTTCAATTGCTACCGAAGCCAAAGTGGTAGAGCGCCTTCGCACGCAGGGTGTCGAAAAAAGTTCGCTTACGCGCGACATGTTTATGAGACATGCGTGGAAGTGGAAAGAGGAGCATGGCGGCATTATACTTGAACAGCTCAAAAAGCTCGGCGCCTCGTGCGACTGGAGCCGTACCTGTTTTACGATGGACAACGTCCGCAGCAGCAGCGTAATTAAAGTGTTTGTCGATTTATTCAACAAAGGCTGCATCTATCGCGGCGTCCGCATGGTAAACTGGGACCCGAAAGCGCAAACCGCCGTTTCAGACGAAGAGGTAAACTACAAAGAAGTGCAGAGCAAGCTCTACTATCTTAAATATTATGTAAGCAGGGACGATAATCCCGCTGAGCCGTCGGGGGCTTACATCGTTATTGCAACTACGCGCCCCGAAACCATACTTGGCGATACCGCCGTTTGTGTAAATCCCAACGACGACCGCTTCCGTCATCTCGCAGGCAAGCGCGTACTGGTGCCGCTCATCAATCGCTCCATCCCCGTTATCGAAGACGATTATGTCGATATGGAATTTGGCACGGGATGCCTCAAAATAACACCCGCACACGATATTAACGACTACGAAATTGGCATACGCCACAATCTCGAAAGCATCGACATACTGAATAATGATGGAACATTGAGCGAAAAAGCGGCGCTCTTTGTGGGCGAAGACCGCTTTGCGGTGCGCAGCAAAATAACCGAATCGCTGCGCGAATCGGGCAACCTTGTAAAGGTGGAAGATTACGTAAACAAGGTTGGCTTTTCGGAGCGCACCGACGTACCCATCGAACCCAAGTTGAGCATGCAATGGTTCCTTAAAATGAAAGAACTTGCAAAGCCGGCATTAGACGCGGTAATGAACGACGAAGTGAAGTTTCACCCTTCAAACTTCAAAAACCTTTACCGCCACTGGATGGAAAACGTAAAGGACTGGTGCATTTCGCGCCAACTGTGGTGGGGGCATCGCATACCTGTTTACTACCTTGCCGACGGCAGCTTTGTGGTTGCCGAAACCGACGCCGAAGCAGTCAATGCAGCCCGCATCAAAACGGGCAACAACGAACTGACAGTTGCCGACTTGCGGCAGGACGAGGATGTGCTCGACACATGGGCGTCGTCGTGGCTGTGGCCTGTTTCGGTATTCGACGGCTTTAACCCCGACAACAGGGAAATCGACTACTACTATCCAACCAACGACTTGGTTACGGCGCCCGAAATCATCTTCTTTTGGGTGGCACGCATGATTATGGCGGGATACGAGTATCGCGGCACGTTTCCTTTCCGCAATGTTTACTTTACAGGAATAGTTCGCGACGAGCAGGGACGTAAAATGTCGAAATCGCTCGGCAACTCGCCCGACCCGCTTCTCTTGATTGAGCAGTACGGCGCCGACGGCGTGCGCGTAGGGATGTTGCTCTGTTCGCCCGCAGGCAACGACATTCGGTACAAAGACAGCCTTGTTGAACAGGGGCGGAACTTTGCCAACAAAATATGGAACGCTTTCCGATTGGTAAAATCGTGGAAAGTTAGCAACGACATCCCCCAGCCCGAAAGTTCAACAATTGCCGTCAACTGGTTTGCCAACCGCCTGCAACACGAGATGCGACAAATTGACGACCTGTTCGACAAATACAGAATTTCGGAAGCATTGATGGCAATTTACACCTTGTTTTGGGACGAGTTCTCATCGTGGTATCTCGAAATCATCAAGCCCGCCTATCAGCAACCCATCGACGGCAAAACCTACGCGGCAACCACCGGTTTCTTAGACGATTTGCTGCGACTTCTGCATCCTTTCATGCCTTTCATTACCGAAGAGATATGGCATCATCTTGCCAAACGAAAAGCAGGCGAAAGCATCATGATGAGCCCAATGCCACAGCCAAAACCATTTGACGAACAGTTGTTGCAACAGTTTGAAAAACTGAAGGAGGCAATTACCTTTATCCGCACCATCCGCAAGGACAAAGGCATTTCGTTTCGCGAAACCCTCGAACTCTTTGTGTTGAAAGGCGACGACGGTTACAACGCCACATTCAATCCTGTATTGGAAAAAATGGGAGCGCTTTCGCTGATAACCGAAGTAAGCAGCAAGGTAGAAAACACAGTGTCGTTCTTCGTAAAATCGTCGGAGTATTTTATTCCGATGGCGTCGAGCATCAACGTCGAAGAAGAGATGGCAAAGCTAAACGCTGAGTTGCAACATGCCGAAAGCTTCCTCGAATCAGTAATGAAAAAACTGAACAACGAACGATTTGTTTCGAGCGCTCCCGAAAAGGTAGTCGCCACCGAACGCCAAAAACAAGCCGACGCCGAAGCAAAAATAAAAGCGCTGCGAGAGAGTATTGCAAAACTTTAAGAAATTGAGAAATGTAGGGTATGCAAATTCCGCTGCAATAACTTTCAACACTTTTTTTATTCACTCAAAAAATACTACTTTTGGAACCGTTTTTGATAGCGACGCACGCGTTAATTTTGCATGTAATTAATAAAACAGAAACAGAATAAAACCATGTTGAAAAGAAGATTAATGATTTCAGTAGCCCTTTTATTGGGCTTTGCATTGTACTGCTACGATGCGTTGGCATGTACCAACATCCTTGTAACCAAAGGAGCCTCGGTTGACGGCTCCACATTTATTTCGTATGCCGCCGACTCGCACGACCTCTACGGCGAACTTTACCACTGGCAGGGACGAAGCTATCCTGCAGGAACCATGCTCGACATTTACGAATGGGACACGGGCAAGTATCTGGGGCAGATTCCGCAAATTGCACAAACCTACACAGTTATCGGAAACATGAACGAACATCAGCTTGCGATTGCCGAAACCACCTTTGGCGGGCGCGCCGAACTGACCGATACCACTGGCTTGATTGACTACGGAAGTCTTATTTACATTGCGCTTCAGCGTGCAAAAACCGCCCGCGAAGCCATTAAGGTGATGACTAACCTTGTGGATACTTACGGATATTGTAGCGGCGGCGAATCGTTTTCAATTGCCGACCCCAACGAGGTGTGGATTATGGAAATGATTGGCAAAGGCGCGGGCAATAAAGGCGCTGTTTGGGTTGCCGTAAAAATTCCCGACGGATACGTTTCGGCACACGCTAATCAAGCCCGCATCACAACCTTCCCAAAAGAGGGCAACGATGTGATGTACTCGAAAGACGCGATCTCTTTTGCCACCGAAAATGGTTATTATAAAGGAACGAATAAGGATTTTAGTTTTGCTGATGCTTATGCGCCGCTCAACTACAGCGCCATTCGTGGCTGTGAAGCCCGCGTGTGGAGTGCATTTCGTATTCTGAACCCCGAAATGGACAAATACAAATCGTTCATTCTTGGCGAAAGCAAAGAACGGATGCCGCTTTACATCAAGCCCACCAACAAGGTTTCGCTTAGCGATGTAAAAACCATTATGCGCGACCATTTTGAAGATACGCCTTTGGATATGACGCAGGACATTGGTGCGGGACCATACCATGCACCTTACCGCTGGCGTCCGATGACGTGGAAAGTAAACGGCGAGGAGTATTTCAACGAGCGAGCCATTGCCACGCAGCAAACAGGCTTTTCGTTTGTGGCGCAAATGCGCGGCAGTTTGCCCAACGCAATCGGCGGCATTCTGTGGTTTGGCGTAGATGACGCCGACATGACTGTTTATGTGCCGATGTACATGGGCATGCGCACCATCCCAGAAAACTATGCGGTGGGCAACGGCAATATGCTTGAGTTTACGTGGGAATCGTCGTTTTGGGTATTCAACTGGGTGGCAAATCAAGCATATCATCGCTACAGTCAAATGATTGTAGATATACGCAAGATGCAGCGCGAACTCGAAAGCAAGTTTGAAATGTACACGCCCATCATCGATCAGGCTGCGCTTGCTTTGCACAAAACCGACCCCGAAGCTGCAAAAGATTTCCTTACAGAATATTCACACACAAAAGCAAGCGAGACTCACAAAAAGTGGAAAAGTCTGAGCGAGTTTCTAATGGTAAAATATCTCGATGGTAATCTTCACGAAGAAGAGAACGGCATATTCAAGCGCAATCCCTACGGCAACCCGCAACCCGCAAAATTCCCAGGCTACAGCAAGGAGTTTTACGAAAATATTGTTGAAAAAACAGGCGACAGGTTGAAGATGAAATAGGGTGGAATTGAAGTTGTTCAAATAGCACGCGGATGACGCAGATAACACCGATTTTCGCGGATTATTATATAAATGATAATGCTAACTATATAAATAGTGTTTCTTTGTATTATCGGCAAAAATCCTCATTATCTGTGTCATCCGCGTGCTTTAACACTCTCTTTTCGATAATCTAAAATTATGAATCATGCAGTTATCCGAAATAGGTGAATTTGGTTTTATCAACCGCATCGTCGAAAAATTTAAAACTGTTCCCTCATATTTTATAAAAGGTATTGGCGACGACTGCGCTATTATTCCCTATAACGATGTGTACGATTATGTGATTACCACCGACATGCTGGTTGAGGATGTTCATTTTATCCGTTCCCGAATATCGCCGCATGATTTGGGACACAAAACGCTTGCCGTAAACCTGAGCGATGTCGCCGCTATGGGTGCAAAATCCGCCGCCTCATTCCTCTCAATAGCCATTCCCCCTTCCATAGATGTTGAATATTTAGACAGCCTGATGAACGGGTATTTCGTTTTAAGCGAGAAGTACGGCGTTCCACTTTTGGGTGGCGACACCACACGCTCATTGTCGGTGCTTGCGCTAAATGTTACCGTTATCGGGATTGTTGAAAAAGGGAAAGCGCGGTTGCGTTCGATGGCATACAATGGCGACGTGATATGTGTAACAGGTTTTCTTGGTGATTCGGCAGGCGGATTAAAGGTGTTTCAAAACAACATTCCTTTGACGGATGCTGCCCGTTATCTTGCCCTGTGCCATAACCGCCCACAGCCCGCAGTAGAAGAAGGAATGTGGCTGGCAAAGCAAACAGGCGTTAATGCCATGATGGATGTTTCGGACGGAATTGCCTCTGACCTGAAACATATTTTAAAGGCTTCGGGCAAATCGGCTGTCGCAGAGTTGAAAAACATTCCGCTGTCGCCCCAATTACAGGAAGTTTCGCAACTATACGGTTTTGATGTTACAGAACTTGCAGTATCGGGCGGCGAAGATTATCACCTGCTCGTAACCATTGCAAAAGAACAGTTTGCCGAAACAGCCGCCGCGTACCGATTAAAGTTCGGCAAGGAATTGTATGCCATCGGCTCAATAACTGCCGAAGACTCTGAGCCGGCTGTCCAATGGCTGAAAGACGGAAAACCGGTGGAGGTAAAGGGGGGATTTAACCATTTTGGCGAGTAAAGTTGTTTTTGAACACAGAATTTAAGCTCCGCAAATCTAAAGGATGACGCAGATAGCTCTGGTGTTTGTGGATGACTCTATAAGTGAAAATTATAAGTAACCATCTAAAATTAACGACGTATTCTCGCCGAGAATACGCACTATTCATGTCATCTGCGTTTTTTTGTACAGCCTCAAAACAAATGATACAGTTACAAAACACCGTTAGAAGTTTACTCATGCATAGCCTCAAATTTTATACGTGGGTATGCAGAAATGCATACAGGACGATAAACCGGAAGCGGGTTAGATTCCGTGTTCAAAGTTGATTTGCAAACCTTAAACTCTAATCTAAATGTCATCACTCAAAATATATCGTGCATCGGCGGGGTCAGGCAAAACGTTTACGCTGACGCAGGAGTACATCAAGCTGCTTTTTAAAAACGAAACAGACTACAAACATATTCTTGCCGTTACGTTTACCAATAAAGCTACTGCCGAAATGCGCACACGTATTCTCGAAAGCCTTTATTCGCTGTCGGATGCGGAATGTGCGAATCCAGAACATCTAAAAGAGTTGTGCCACGACTGCAATATCTCGCCCTCTGAAGTGCGTACAAAAGCGGCGCGAATGCTGGGGAAACTGTTGCACGACTATTCGCGGTTTTCGGTGAGTACCATCGACAGCTTTTTTCAGCGCATCATCCGCTCGTTTGCCCGCGAAACGGGGTTATCAACAGGTTTCAGGCTCGAACTGCAATCCGACAAAATTATGATGCAGGCAATCGACCGCGTTATTCTGGAAATGAACCGTCCCGAACATGCCGACCTGAAACAGTGGTTAATTGAGTTTGCCGAAACAAAAATGGAGCAGGAACAGGGCTGGAACATCACCCGCGAAATCAAAAATGTTAGCGAAGCAATTTACTCCGAAACCTATCAGGCAAATTCACTGATGCTTGCCGAAAAGCTCGCCGACAAAAAAGGGTTGCGCGTGTATCGCGATACGCTTCGCAGCATCATCAGCAATACCGACAAATGGCTTTCGGAAATAGGCAGAAAAGCGCTGCAAATTATCGAAAACAGAGGATTGGATATTCTGGACGACTTTAATGGAAAAAGCCGTACCAAAGTAAAGATATTTATGAAGATGAATACGCTGAAAGAGTTTGCTGGCGAAACATCGTACTCCGAACTGATTGATAATCCCGACAAATGGGTGCGAAAAGGTTCGGGAAAGGAAAGTGCAGTGCTAAACGCCTATCATTCGGGACTGAACAACTTGCTGCATCAGGCTAACGCGATGATGATAAACCAAAGCGGCAATTACTTTACGGCACAGGCTATCCTCGAAAACCTCAACGCATTGGGAATTGTAAATGATGTGAGCACAAGAATGAACGAATTGAGCCGCGAATACAATATGTTTCTTATTTCGGGCACCAATCACCTGCTCAACCGCATTATCAACGGCAACGAAACACCTTTTCTTTACGAAAAAACAGGTGTGCGATACAGTCATTTTATGATTGACGAGTTTCAGGATACATCGGCGTTGCAGTATGCAAACTTTAAACCGCTGATAAACGAAAGTCTTGCCGCCGAAAACTGCACATTGCTTGTTGGCGACATTAAGCAGGCAATCTATCGCTGGCGAAACTCGGACTGGAGCCTGTTGGGCGACGCCGTTGAACGCGATTTTACAGGATACGGAACCAGTGTCAGCGTGCTCGATACCAACTGGCGCAGCCTTGAGAATATTATCAGGTTCAACAACGACTTTTTTAGCGAAGCGCCACACCTGCTGCAAACATCGTTTAACGGAATGATTCCCGAACCTTTCCGAAACACTGAGCGGTTTGCACCGTTGGAGCATAAAATTGAATCAGTATATGCCGATGTGCTGCAAAAAGTATCGGCAGGCAAACAGCGAAGCGGCGGCAGCATATTCATCCGGTTTACGGAAGGTGGCAAGTCCGAAACCAAAGAGGATTTAATTGCACAATCGGTTGCCCGAATTGTTGAACTGACTGAAACCTGCCGATTGTCGGACATTTGCATATTGGTACGAAAAAACAGCGAAGGGATAGCGATGACCAACGCGCTGTTGTCGGGCAAATATCATCCGCAAGCAAAATCACTGCCCGTTATCAGCAGCGAAGCGTTGCTTCTTTCGGGTTCCGAAGCTGTAAAATCAGTTGTTGCCAAACTGAAACTGCTCCAAAATCCCGATGATTCGATAACAGAATCGTATATTCGCCTTGCATGGCTCAATCAGCTTTGTGCCGACAACGACGAACTGGATGTTGCATCGTTTTCCGACCAATCGAAAACCACCGAATGGGAACTGCATAAAGAAAAACTGTTTGCACTTCGCCAGTTACCGCTCTACGAGCTCGTAGAAGCGCTTGTAGCGATGCTGCCGGCAGCCGAAAAGCGAAAGAGCAGCGTTCATCTTCAAACATTTTTGAGCGCTGTATCCGGTTTTATCAGTCAGGAAAGCGCCAGCCCCGAACAGTTTCTCAATTACTGGGACATCAACAGCGAAAAACTGTCGCTCTCCATCCCCGAAAATCAGGAAGCAATCCGTGTAATGACCATTCACAAGTCGAAAGGGCTTGAGTTTAAAGCCGTCGTGCTCCCATTTTTCAACTGGGACATAAAAGACAGCGCTATCCTGAAAAAAATGCTGTGGGTAACGCCGCCCGTTGAGCCATTCAACTATTTGAGCCTTGTGCCGGTAACATCCCGCAAGGAACTTGTCTATTCCTTTTTTTCGCACGAGTATTTGATGGAAATAATGCAGCAGTATGTCGATAATCTGAACCTTGCATACGTTGCCTTTACCCGCGCTCGCGAAAGCCTTTCGGTATTTGCCAACATTCGCAACTGCGAAATAAACGAAATACAAACAGTTGCAGATGTGCTGCAACTGTTTGTGCACAACCCGAAACACGCTCAGTTTTGGAACGGGGGAGATTTAACTTTTGTCAAAGGAGAACATCTTAATGACGATACAACCGCCAAAACTGCCAAAACGAAGAAGCGTCGCGAAGAAGAGATTGAAATTGGCGACTTCCGTTCTTTCGCCTTTCGCAACCGTATAACCGTTCACTTGGAAGGCGATGATTATATAGACGACGAACAGGGCAGCGAAAAGCGAACGTATGGAAAAATCATGCACCGCCTGTTTGAAAATATTGTTACGGCAACTGATGTTGAACCTGCGCTTAAAGAGCTGCGCAACAAAGGAATTATTACGCCCGACGAACAGCATGAACTGATGCTGGTAACCACCGGGCGGCTCAACCATCCCGACGTAAAAAAATGGTTCGACGGAAGCTATACAGTTAAAACAGAAGCAAGCATTATTTCTGCCGACGAAAAACGTCCCGATCGCGTAATGTTCTCCACCAACGAAGTAATTGTGGCTGATTACAAATTCGGCAACACAAAATCGGCACATCACCACCGTCAGGTTCGCGAATACATCCGCCTTTTGAAAGCGATGGGCTACACAAACGTAACCGGCTATCTTTGGTATGTAATGCTTGAAGATGTGGAGAGGGTCGGGGAGTAAAATTATTTTTGACCGCAGATGACGCAGATAAAGCAAAGAGATGAAATTTTTATATATGTTCATTTATAGATTAATCCGCGTCATTTGTCTTTAAAAATAGACCTCTTCGGAAAACAGTGATGAGATGTTTCAACTCCATTACCGGTCCGTTCAATACGGACGTTTTTTTTAGGGAACCGTCAATCATTCGCGAAAGCGGGATTAACAAAAACCACATGCCCCCGTGTCAGTAGCACTGGCAGTAAACTCATTCGCAAAAACGCTGCAATAACTGTGCGACTGATAGATGTTTTTTTCCGAAGAGGTATAATATTCGCCGATATACCACCATACGCCTCCGTTCTGTTATTCGGCAGTGCTGTTATGTCATCTGACACGATTGCATTGTCATCTGACGCGGTTACATTGTCGTCCGGCACGGTTGCATTGTCGTCTGACACGGTTGCATTGTCGTCTGACACGGTTGTTTTATTAAATATCTTTGAAAAATGGATTGATGATTTTGGCTAAAGCCCGTTTTACAGTACATTTTGTACCTGCCGGCTAAAGCTGACGGAAATGAAACAATGCGCCTCAAGTATTGCTGTTGGCTTTATCCAAAATTAATTTGATGGATAACTATCAGTTTATTTTCCGAAGAGATTGATATATACTGCGAAAAAAGAATCGACTATTAAAAACAGTTTCTTTTGTTTTCAACAGGATTGGCATACATCTCTAAAAGGGTTTCGCGAATAAATTCGCTATCTGCTCCGTGCCGGTTGCAGCGATGCAGGTGTTCTTCAATATACGACAGAAAATATTCTTTATCAGCGGCAGTATAAAAATTCTGATAATCTTCTTTTTGGTTGAGAACATCCCACGCAACGTAATTTCCGGGACAAAGATGATAATTAAGATGAATATATCTGTCAATTGTTTCGGCAAGGGCGGTAAACTGGTCGTTTTTTACCGTTAATGGCTCAATTGCTTGCAACTCTTCGTTTATAGGTTTGCCAAATGAAAAACTGACACGTCCTTTTCGCCCTTTTAAACCTGTTTCCATGTGTTTTAAATCTTCATCCTTTGTCTTTTGATAGTTGGGATTTTTCTTCCTTTTTAAAAAACCTTCAGATTTCAAATAATCACACGGGTCATATTCATAAGCGATAGAAACCGGCACAATTTTCAGCTCCTTAAAATTCTGGGGAAAAGAGCCTGTGCCGCTTATGTTAAGCATCTTTAATAAGCTTATCTGAGTACGATCGTTTCCATCTTTTGAACGTCCTTCGCGTTGAGCAATCCAAACACTGCTGTTTTTTTCGGTGAGTGTGTAACGGATGTAATTTGATAAACGGGAAGAGCTTTCGAGCATTTGCTTGACAGGCAAATTGCGATTAACAATAAAAGTACGGTTGAGTTTTACAAGGTCGGTTATCCATGGAAAAATAAGTAAATTGTCGCCTATCGCAATTTCGGTTGTGTCGAATCCATTTTGTACCAGCAAAACATTCAAAATTGCAGGGTCAAGAATTATATCTCTGTGGTTCGAAAAAAAGAGATAAGATTCATTGGGCAAAAGGTTTTCCAAACCCTCGGCAAAAACGCCCTGTGTGGTATTTTCAATAACGCCCTTTACATAAGACGAAATTACCTCTTCCTGAAACTGACGGATAGAGGTAATCTTTGAGATTCGCTCTACCGTTTTTTCGAGCGAGGCAGGATACAAAAAACTCAGAAGCCTTACAAAGGCTTCTTCGGACAGCAAGCGTTTAAAGACTGATTGAATTTCATCATCATTGTAGGGTCTTATCAATTCAAAATCGGATATTTGATAGTTACTCATCTCTTTTTTTATGTAAAATTGACGGCAAACTTATGTAAAAAAAATTACTGCACAAAACATTCGGTTTTTTTTTATACAAATAACAGGGAACTATTTATTTTGCCATACATAAAATGCCATATTTATGTAAGTAAGTGCTCATAATTAATCCCCTTGTCAATAAATAATTTCAAATTCTTGGTAACGAACATTTTTATGAAGTTTACTTCTGCACCTGTTTTAACTTAATTGTGAATTATTTTTCATCATAAGCTCGTAAACGCCTGCAGGCATCAAAAAAGAAAGTTGTTTACCATCCTTGATGCTTTTACGAATCATGGTGGACGAAATATTGAGCAACGGGGCTTCTATAATTTCAAAATTTACAGGCAGTTCAGCATCCTTAACGGGATAATTGGGACGTGGATAAACAATAAAACGATAGGAGCAGATTAGCTTTTCGCTTTCTTTCCATTTCGACAAATCACTTAAATTGTCGCTCCCAATAATAACAGCAAATTCGTAATGTGGGTATTCCAACGTCAGTTTTTCCAATGTATTAATAGTGTATGAGGGTTGGGGGAGATGAAATTCGATGTCGGAAACCGAAAAACGAGGCTCTTTAGCTATTGCCGTTTTAACCATCTCGTACCTTAATGTTTCAGGCATCAGTTCCGATTTATTCTTAAATGGATTTTGAGAGCTTACTACGAACCATATTTCATACAGGTTGGAATATTCCAGAATATAGTTTGCCAAAGCCGTATGTCCTATATGTATCGGGTTGAATGAACCAAACAGTAAGCCGATGCGTTGCCTCTTTTCTTGCATTTTGCACGTTTTTGCAATTTATTTTTACAGTCCTGTAAAATTTGTTACGAGTTTTATCGCTTCGTTGCAAGCCTTTTCCAGATTGTCGTTTACCACAATTGCATCAAACAGCTGCGCCTGTTTCATTTCATATTCAGCTTTTGCTATTCTTTTTTCGATGGTTTCGGGCGAATCGGTATTCCTCGAAATTAGTCGGCGCTGCAACTCTTCAACAGATGGCGCCTCAATAAAAATTGACAATGCACGGTTGCCGTAAATTTTCTTGATATTAACGCCACCAACTACATCCACGTCGAACAGTACGTTTTTACCTTCACCTGTAATCCGTTCCACCTCGCTTTTTAAGGTTCCGTAGTTAACGCCTTCATAAACCTCTTCCCACTCAATAAATTCGTTACCGGCTGCTTTTTTCATAAAATCGGAATGGGTAAGGAAATAGTAATCAACGCCGTGTTTTTCGTTATGGCGCGGCTGCCGGCATGTTGCCGAAACCGAAAAGGCAAGATTCAGTCCGGCTCTCATCAGGTGTTTTACAATTGTTGTTTTTCCCGCTCCCGAAGGCGCCGAGATGATAATCAGTTTACCTTGTTGCATATATTTTACAGGCTTCGAGATTAATTAAATTTGTGTACGAAGACAATCAGTTTAAACAATATATTCAATTTTTAATTCTCCATTTACAGAAGTAGCTTTGTGCTGTTTTGCGTAAGTGCAATTGTAATAAAACTTGCAAAAAAGTTTTCAACAATTTTCCTGTCAACGCATAGTATGGGAGGATAATTAATGATAAATTCATTAACCATTAAAAAAAGAAACACATCACCAAGTTTGTCCTGATATTTGCAACTTCGCGGGCATCGGCTATTTTACTTTTCCGGTTGTGTTGCACTTGTCCGTATGCAGCAGTGGTGTATTCTACTTCGCCGGCAATCTGTAAGTTTCCTTTGTTAAAGATAATGTGAGGCGAAATGCGATACATGTATTTAATGTCGGGAGCACGGGCAAACCACACAGGCGTGGTTCCCTGCAAAATCGCAACATTGTCGAGCGTTCCCATACTGTTGAGATAGCCGGCAAAGATACCCGCCTGCCATTTTTTACCATAATCAATGTTTATCCAATAGCTGGCATGAACGGTTGGCGTGTATTTTTCGTGTCCGGTCGCCGGGTTGTACTCCTTAATGGCATATCCGCCCAGCATCAGCGATTCGGTCATATTTTGCGCATACATCGCCTGCACCTTAACCGTTAAGTCCGAAACATTATACTGCATGTATGCAAGCGCCGAAAAGGTTGTCAGCTTTTCATCGGTGCAGTATTTCATTCCGTCGATTTCGGTGTACTGGCGCGGCTTTATGGTTTTAACGCTTCCCATTGTACCCAGTTTTATCTGCTTTCCGCTATATGCTGCACCCAAGCTAATTTCGGGCAAAACGGCATCTCTTAAATAGCCCGAACTTTTTGCCACAGGTCCCAGCGAAGCATAATCGCTTTGATACACTGCGGCGGCCGAAATCGTCCATTTGTTCGGCTTGTAATCGAATCGCAACTGGTCGCTCCGGTTAAAAGCCCAAAAGGGCGCACCGGTATTCAGCGCAAGCATGTTGGGAATGCAGCCTGCCGACAAGGGATGCCATGTGCGTCCAATCAGGAGGGCGCTTTTTTTCCAGTTCAGATTAACGTATGCCTGACGCAGACGCACGCCGTTGGTGTTCGATGCTCCGGTGAAATCAAATTCTACATATCCGGCTGACCGCGCGTTAAAAATATCGGGTGCAAAAAAACGTGTGGCAAGCCGCGTTGCAACCGAAATCAAATTGGCTTTTGGCATGGCGTTGATGTCGTTCCCTGCGGCGTCGAGTTCGCGGTTGAGCGGATAAAAAGTAAACAGTCCTTCAACGGCTTCAGAAGTTTGGCGCGAATCAACAATATAATCCACCCTTGCAAATCCCGAAATTTGCAGTCCGTAAGAGTTTCCCAGCCTGATGGTATCGCTGCCGCCTGCAAATGCGGACGAAAAAATGAAGCATATAAAAATGATTGATAATAAAATGTGTCGCATAATATTTTTTTAAGGGCGCAAAGATATTAAAATTATTCGGAACAGATGAATGGCTTATGCAGAATATAGGCAGTGCAAAATAATACTTTCAATTCTTTTTTATCCTTTGGGCGAGCGCTTCAATCTTCTGTCTTTGAGCATCGAAAAATTTGTACCGTTCCATTGACGATGCTCTGCTGACCAATGTAGCACGCTGAAGCGAATGACTTAACCAGTTTTCTACTTCTTCGCAAAATATTTTATCGGTAAATGTTATTCCATGCGATGTAAACAGTTTGAGCCAACATTCTTGTTCTTCATCGGTTTTATAAAGGATGAAAGTATTTCCCACATCAATCTCGCTCAGGTAAAGTTTTAACGCAGCGCCACTATCGCCTTTTTTACCGGTTGTAGCCCATCTTTCCAGAGTGCTTATCAGTTCCATAAATTTATCGCAAAGCAGCAAAGCGCTGTTGCGGTCGCCGAAGTGCCCCATTTCGTAATGATAGCCAATAAATCGAAGAGTTGTGTCAATTGTATTGGTTGACCATATTTCGGAGGAAGGAATCTGCCGGTAGCTTTTTTCCACACTGTTGAAGTCGTTGATAACTTCGCTGGTCAGCTTTTTATCAACAAATTTTTCGTAAGCATCCTTTGTGCCTTCAAACAGATTGCACCACGAAAAATATCTGAACACTGCCGCATCCGGAAACAGAGACATGGCAAATGACGGAATATCTCCTAATGACAGTACAGTTATTTTGAATCCGGGCTTTGCTGTATAATATTCAAGTTTGCGCACCAAGCTGCGCAGAAACAGAAAATAAAAATCATCCTCGTTGCCGTACAATGGCATATAGTCACCAAGAATTCTGTTATTTTGGGCAGTGTTGCCAATAAACGAATTTAGAGAAACTCCAAAATGCCTGCACAATTTAATTGTTTCTTCAAAGTCAAGCGCTTTTGCTCCCCGTATCCTAACGTATGCAGCATTGACGCCGAATCCCAAAAGTTCGGAAACAATTTGTGCCAAACTTATATTTTTGGGCAATTTTTCTTGAATTATTTTGAAGAATGCTATCTGATTTTCTTTATTCATTTTGCATGTTTTAGTTAAACGAAAGACACTATTTTATCGAAAAACAAACATTTAACATTGCTAACAGGTATATTTTATCGAAAATAGATAAATATGTGGCGCAAAGATAATGATATTTTTGTAATTCAATACTGAATTACGATAAAACTGTTTACAGTTTTGCAAACAGTTTTATTTACATACTTTTGTTAAGTAAGTGTTCATATTTATTTCACATATAACTCATGTTACGCAAAACAGCCTTTTGGCTTATGTCGATTTTCAATTCAAGCCAAGTGTGTAACATGAGATATAAATACCGTTATATCTCTGTTGTAAAAAATATAGCATTTAGGCATATTATGTACAGTGTTGTCATACAACAATTTTGTATCCCGTAAGGGGACGGCATGTTGGAGAAAATAGTTATTATACCTCGTTGCGCTGTCCCGTATGGGACGGAATGTGATGGTCTGTTGCGTACCTGACGGCACGCGACGACGTGCTGCAACCATCTTTCTACCAATATTGCATCTCATGCGGGACGACGGTGAACTGTATATCATCAATAGAATTGCTACTGTAAATATATGCTGATTAATTATGAACAGTTACTTAC
>JAITVO010000353.1 GCA_031285765.1 Cytophagaceae bacterium
TACTCAAACAGAATTAATTTGCGAATAAAAGCAACAAGGGGATTAATCCCCTTGTCAATAAATAAAACTGAACAGTTAAAACTGGAATCCTCTGTTATTTGCAAACCATTTTTGTTTGAGTATAAAATGTAAAACCTTGATTTTTTTAGCAAAAAAGAAGTATTAATGCATTCTTTGTACGCGCATAATATTTTTTTTTGATGATTTTGTATATTGCTGTAATATTGACTTTTTCTTGTTACGCTTGTTTTTGTCCGGTTGCTAAACATTTACTTAAAACTGTGCTGTTTAGTGTTTTGTAAAAGAGTGGAAATTTCGTGTTAATTTTTTATACTATGTTGAACAACTAAATTATTCTGAATTATGCCAAAAAGAAGAAGTAGTTTTTTTTGCGCGTTGGTAGTAGTTGCAGGTATGTGCTTCACAGGAAGCATTTATGCTGCCGACAACAATCCAACAGCGGCGAAAAGCGCCGAAGAGTTTCAACAACAGCAGAAGCGAACAATCAGAGGTACCGTTACCGATGCGTATGGTCCTGTAATTGGAGCGTCTGTCCATATTGAAGGAACGCTTACGGGAACCGTTTCAGATGTAAACGGTAATTTTACGATTGAAGCAAGCGAAGGTCAAACGCTTGTGATTTCATTTATGGGATTTGTTACTCAAAGGGTAGCAATTACCAATCAAACATCGGTGGATGTTCGTATGCAGGAAGATACGCAGGCGCTCGACGAGGTTGTGGTTACTGCATTGGGTATCCGCAAAGAGGCAAAAGCGTTGGGTTATGCAGTTGCAAACATCGATGCTTCGGAGCTGGTGAAAACAGGCTCGCCCAACTTTGCAACGGCTTTGTACGGAAAGGCATCAGGGGTGCGCATACAGGCGGCTCCGGGGGGCGCAACCTCGTCGGTATCTATCAGTGTGCGCGGGTTAAGCTCAATTACAGGGAATACCCAGCCGTTGATTATATTGGACGGCGTGCCCATCCGTAACGGTAATGCCAACAACGATGGATATTGGGGAAACCAGCGTATCGACGCTAACGGTTTGACCGATATTAACCCCGAAGATATCGAAAACATTTCGATATTGAAAGGCGCTTCGGCTTCGGCGCTCTACGGCTCGGAAGCTGCCAACGGCGTTGTGATGATTACTTCCAAGAGTGGCAAACGCGGCGAAGGCGTTTCGGTTGATTTTAGCGCTACCCTGTCGGCTGATTTTGTTGCCTATATGCCCGAAATGCAAACCGTTTTTGGACCCGGTACATATACTGGTGGAACTAATGACTTTTGGAAAACCGGAGGTTTTTATATGCGCGAAGTAAACGGGAAGATGGTAAAAAGTATAACAAACGGCACTACCCAGTTCGGTCCCAAATACGACGGTAGCGAAGTTTACTACTGGGATGGAAAAATGCGTAAATATTCAGCTCTCAGTTCCAATCCCTGGAAAGATATTTTCCGTACAGGTTTTAACCAAACCTATAATGTGGGAATTTCGCACGGCGGCGAAAAGTCGAATACCCGTTTCTCTTATACTTTCATCGATACCCGTCCCAATCAGTACAACAGTGATTTGGGCAAGCACAACTTCAGCCTGTCGGGAAATATGGACATCGTGAAAAATGTGAGCATCACTTACTCGGCAAACTATATGCGCGAAAGCGTAAAGAACCGTCCATACCGAATTAGCCGTATTACCAACAACTTTACAGGTATGTTCGGCTCGTTTGAAGATGTTGGCTTGATGAGAGATATGACCGTAACCTCGCTTGGCTATCAGAACGTTTTTGGCGATGGTAAAACACTCACTCCCGGCGAATCGTTTGCTTTTACGCCCGGTTCGTACTCAATGATAAACGAGTATTATTGGCACATATTGGGTAAACAGCAGCTGGAAGAAAACAACCGTTTGATTGCAAGCGTTACTCCCAGTTGGGAAATCATTAAAGGACTGACTTTGCGCGGACGGATTTCGACCGACCTTACCATCAATAAAATTGAGAATAAAGAAAGTTCGGAGCGCCCCATTGTATTAGACCCTGCCAACATTACAGGATTTTATCAGTTGAACAACAAGCGTTACGAAATTTATTACGGCGATGTTTTGCTGTCGTACAGCAAAAAGTTTGTTGATATGATTGACATTAATGCAAACGTAGGCTGGTCGGGACGCCGCGAAAAAGCACACAATGCTGCTGTGCGAACTGATGGCGGTTTAACGGTTGAAAACTGGTTTAACCTTAATGCAAGTAAAAACCCTGCTCTCACAACCGGATACGAAATGCAGCTGCTCAAGACAGCCTATTTCGGAACATTGGGAGTTGGATACAACAACTATCTTTACTTGGAAGGAACTGTTCGTCAAGAAAAATCGTCAACTTTGGCGCCTGAAAACAATACATTCTTTTATCCGTCGGTAAACGCCAGCTTTATCTTTACCGAGGCGCTTGGCGATAGCAAGCCGCAATGGTTCGATTACGGAAAAGTGCGCGCGTCGTATGGTATTGTGGGTAACGCGCCCGATGTATATTATGCCAACGAGGCTTATACACAGAAAGCTATCAGCGGTTACACCTATAATATTACTACCGATAATTTGGGCAACGACGCCATTCGTCCCGAAAAGAAATATGAGTGGGAATTTGGGTTGGAAAGCAAATTTTTTGGCGATCGTTTGGGTTTCGAGGCATCGTATTATACCAATACCATTGAAGACCAGATATTGCGAACTACTGTGCCTTATTCCGCCACAGGCGTACACGACATTTTATTGAATATTGGCGAGCTGGCAAACAGTGGAGTTGAATTTCTTGCTTACGGTTCCCCTGTCAGAACACGCGATTTTGACTTAACGCTAAATGCAAATATCGCTTTTAATAAAAATACTGTTCTAAAATTAGCGGATGGCATAGATGAACTTTCACATACTAATTGGGACGGCGCTGTTGAACTGAAATCGCTGGTAGGCGAGCCAATGGGCGATATTTATGCCTATGTGCCAAAAACAGACGCTAATGGAAACAAGATTGTAGGAACAAATGGTCTTTACGTGATGGATTTCACCGAGCGTAAAAAGGTTGCCAATGCAATGCCTAAAGCAGTAGGTGGATTTGGACTTTCGACCAGCTGGAAAAACATATTTTTGGATGCAGCTTTTGACTTCCGTATTGGTGGCGCTGTTTTGAATCAACCGTACCAGTATATGATGGGACGCGGTAATCTTGTAGAATCCCTTCCCTATCGCGATAAAGCAAATGGTGGCTTAGAGTATTATTTTGAAGGGAATGACTTTACTAAACCTACTCATGCAGGTACATCAGGTCCGAATGGTGAAAAAATATTTGACAACGGACTTATCCTCGAAGGCGTAAAAGAAGATGGAACTCCCAATAATATTATTGTTCCTGCAGATGAGTACTACGTTAGTACCTACAATTGGGGAGCGATGGATGCAATTGATTATTCCAACTCCATTTTCGACAACTCCTATCTAAAATTTCGCGAGTTGAGCATCGGTTACCGTTTGCCCGCTGGTTTTACATCTAAATTCGGATGTCAAAATCTGTCGCTATCGGTTTTTGCACGTAACATCTGCTTCCTTTACAAAAATCTGCCTGCATTCGACGCCGAAGCAACCGAAGGAACAAGATGGGATACCCAAACTGTAATAGGAGGTTCAACGGTAACTACCCGTACATTCGGATTTTCGTTAAGAGCTAATTTTTAATCATCACTAAATACTAAGATATATGAAAAATAGATTTTGTATAGCAGCATTAACAGTGATGCTGTTCAGTTTTACAGGATGTAAGGACTCTCTGTTCGACGAGCTTTATATTGACCCGTCGAAAACTACCGAAGTATCGTGCGAGAAGTTGATGACAGGTGTTTTCTACCAATCGCTGCGTGTTACCAAGCCATCGTATTATCATTACTATACAATGAATATTATGACGCTGGCGCGTTATACGCAAACCGTTGGCGTTGCTAATAGCGAGGGAATGTTTCACCCTAACGACGGCTACAACACAGGCAGATGGCAGGTATTTTACAAATCGCTGACCAACTTCCGCCTGTTGGAAGATACTTACAGTAAGTTAGACGCCGCCGGAAGGAGTGATAATGAAATCTTTTTGCTGGCAGCAAAGGTATTCCTCTACGGACAGTTGCAGGAAATTGTTGACCTTTGGGGCGATGTTCCGTTTTCGGAAGCAGGGATGCTACCCATAACGGGCGACGTTGTAAGTTCATACGCCAAGTATGACAGCGCCGAAGAACTTTACCGGCTGATGCTTACCGAATTAAAAGCCATCAATACACGCTTGTCGGAATTAGACGGTAAATTGAGTTCTGTGGCTACAACCTATTTCATAGGGCAGGACTACATCAACAAAGGCGACATTATGAAGTGGCGCAGGTATGCCAATTCGCTCCGCTTGCGTATGGCAATGCACGTTGCTTCGCAGGGAGCGCTGGCTGATGAAGGAAAAGCTGCTCTGAAAGAGATGCTGGATAATGCAACAACTTATCCGTTGGTTGAGAGCAACGACCAAAATATACAGATTACTGCCGATGCTTTTGGATTTAATCCGCTGAAGGACGAAGATGGAAGTAACGGCATTATGCAAGCTTTTGAGGGGCTTACGAACGATCCACTGGGAGCAACAAATCGCGCACCTAAATCAATGCTTGACAGAATGGTGGACGACCCTCGCCTGCCTGTTATGTTCTCGCCCAATACAAATGGCGAATACAAGGGCTTAGTTCCGGAGGACAGACCTGAAGATCAGAGTCCCGGACTGGAAGCGGCACCCAATATTTATGCTTCAATAGACAGTGCAACCATTAGCCGCAACGACAATATGCCCGGCATTCTGTTTACTGCAGCCGAAGTATCGTTTATCAAAGCAGAAGCCTGCAACGAGGGTTACGCAGGAAGTATAGCACAGGCGCAGACCGAATTTGAGAAAGCTGTAACGCAGTCAATCAATTTCTATTTCGACCTGAACAGCGTATCAACGTATGCAACCCCGCTTGAACGTCCCGATGCAGCAACCATCGCAACATTTGCCACAAGCAAATGGACAGGCGACGGCAAGGAAGCCATTGCAACGCAAAAGTGGCTGCATTTGGGGCTTATCCATACCGAAGAAGCATGGAACGGCTTGCGCAGGACCAAACTGCCGGCGCTTACCTACATGACCGACAACTCAAGTACCAGTTGCAAAACGCCTGTCGACAGGTTTGTGTATCCGATAGATGAGAGCGACTTTAACTCTGCCAACTACGAAACCGTAAAGGCAAAGGACACTTATTATACCAAACTTTTCTGGGCAAAGTAAGGCGTAATTTGGGTTGAATGATAAACTGTCCGAAGGCGAATGCTTTCGGACAGTTTTTTGTTTGGGGTAATACCTATATCTGCCATCAAACAATTTTAAATACTTACGATACCCATAATCCCGCAGGGACGAAACTGTGAGCCGAAGCGCCATTTTTGTGAAACTATCCATATCAAAAATATTTTATACTTAAACAAAAATGGTTTGCAAATAACAGAGGATTCCAGTTTTAACTGTTCAGTTTTATTTATTGACAAGGGGATTAATCCCCTTGTTGCTTTTATTCGCAGATCAATTCTGTTTGAGTATAAATTGTCTGATAGCGATTTGGAGTTAATCCTCAGGATGCATAAAAATATTGGACTTCTTCGGAAAATAGCGACAGGATGTTTTATTTACACCCGCCATCTCATCGCTTTCGCGGATATTCTACCGTTCCTTTTGACAATGGGGCATGCCCCATTGCTGCTGATGC
>JAITVO010000135.1 GCA_031285765.1 Cytophagaceae bacterium
GCACAGCCAGATGGAAGAGCATATTATTATCAAATGGCTCAGTCTGAAAAGCACAATCGAATATATTGGCGAATGGGAAACACTGTTTAATCCCAATTTTAATTGTACCGAATTCGGTATAATTAAAAATACTGCTGGCAGCAATAATTTTGTTTTGTCGGCGAAAAACTGGATAGAGCGCACCCATGCAATCGGCATTACGGCAAAGGCAGGTCGTTACGGCGGAACGTATGCCCACAAAGACATTGCGTTTCATTTCGGCATGTGGATAAGTCCGCGCTTTCAGTTGCTTTTAGTCAAGGAATTTCAGCGCCTCAAAGAAGAAGAAACGCGCACAAAATCCCTCGAATGGAACTTACAGCGCACACTCTCAAAAATCAATTACCGCATTCACACCGATGCCATAAAGGACGAAATAATTCCGAAGCTGGTAACCAAAGACCAAATTTCATACACCTATGCCAGCGAAGCCGATTTGCTCAACGTAGCCCTTTTCGGGAAAACAGCCAACCAGTGACGCGACGAAAACCCTGATGAAAAAGGCAACGTCCGCGATTATGCTACGCTGGAGCAGCTGGTGGTGCTGTCGAATATGGAGAGCATCAACGCCCTGCTTATCCGTCAGGGCTTGCCGCAGGGCAAACGCCTTGTGCAACTCAACAGCACGGCGATAACGCAACATCAATCGTTGCTTGGAAATATGCACATAAAAAGGCTTTCGGATGGAAACAAATAACCGTACTTTTGTGGCGCATATATCGCCAATTCGGAGATATATCCCTGTTTTTATGGCGGATATAAGTATGTTATGCGAAATTTTGACAGTGCGAGACCGACAAACAGAGTGAATTTTTGAACTTGAATAGTCGGAAAAAATTGTAACTTTGTAAGTTAGAAAAAAACAGCATTTATGCTTTTTGACGAATATAAATACTTCAATTATCAGTTCCCTGAACCACAATATTTAGGTGCAAAACACACTCATTTATCGTGGATTAACCGGTTTATTCCCCAAGGTATAAATACGGCTCTCGACGCTTTCGCCGGTTCTCAATCGGTTGGTTTTCTTTTTAAACAATTAGGCTTTAGAACAGTTACAAATGATTTCTTAAATTTCAATAATCAAATTGGTAAGGCTTTAATCGAAAACAAATCGCAAAAATTAAACGCAGAAGATTTAGATATTTTGTTTCAAAAATCACCTCAAAAAGACGATTTTACGTTAATGGAGAAAATTTTTACCGATGTGTTTTTTGAAAGGGAAGAGTCTGTTTTTATAGATAATTTTCGAGCAAATATCTCTTTGTTGGAAAATCCACACAAACAGGCGTTAGCATTTACGGCAATCAACCGTAGTTTGACACGAAAAATTACAATGGGACACTTCGGGCATACACAAGCATTGGTTTATGCTGCCGACCCTGAAAGGATAAAACGGAATCGCAGTTTAATTCGTCCTATAAAAGAATTATTTTTAGAAATTTTACCAAAATACAATGATGCAATTTTCGACAATGGGCAAGACAATCAAAGTTTTAACGAAAACATTATTGATTTGTTGCCTCGATTGCAAAATATTGATTTAGCATATTTTGACCCGCCATATTGCAATAGCCATGCTGATTATCAGGGGTTTTACCATTTGCTCGAAACGTATACGGAATATTGGAAGGACAAAGAGTTTGTGAACGGCATTAAACGTTATGAGCCACAACGACACAGCGGTTTTGATAAAAAAAGCGAGGTAATCGCCTCTTTTGAAAAACTATTTGAATTATCTGATGAAATTCCTCATTGGTTAATAAGTTACAACAATCGTAGCTATCCCGACATTCATACATTTGAAAAAATAATCTCTAAGTATCGTGATGTGAAAATTGAACATAAAACTTACCAAAACGGCAGAGGCGGAAAAGGTAGCGTAGCAGGTAGCAAAGAAGTTTTATTTGTTTGCACTCCAAAGAAAAAACACGTTTTATCAATCGCTTACAAAAATGAATAGAATATGAAAGACTTTAAATATTGGGATAATCTGCACAAAAACGAGAATTTGGAAGAATTTAACAGCGACCGAACAGGTTTGTTGTGGTTAAAACTCAAATCCATTATCAGAGTGGAATTAGTGAAAGGTTTTTTGGAATTTTCGAGTTGTAAAATTGAGGCAAAAAAGCAAGGTGAAAATTTTCGTGTACTATTCGATTTGCTCGCGCAAGACATTGATAAATCGCATAAATTGTTAGATGAATATATTAAAATGGTTAGCAATCAACAAATTGCAAACGTTGATATTCAGCAATTAGTTTCTGAACTTTATAAACTTAAGAACTTTGAGTGGGGTGGCGATTACCAAAATTCATTGGATAAGTTTTTGGTTAGCAGATATATAAAAGTGCAAAATCCGTCTTTCGATTATTTGATGTCTAAATTTGAAACCGAAATAAATCCTGCTGTACAAGGCTATGTACTAAATAGTTGGTACAACTATTGGAGTAGCGTTTTGATTGAAAATATTTTCAAATCCCATTCTGCGGTCTTGCCAACGGTCGGGCAAATCAAAAGTGTAGATTTCTTTGTGGACGATATTCCTTTCGATTTGAAAGTTACTTACTTGCCTGCAGAGTATATCAAACAGAAACGCAAAGAAAAAGGCTTTCCAGTGGAACTTACATTCTTGAAACAGAAAGCGAAAGAGGCAAATATTGTTTATGACAAAAATGCAAAGCCGACTGACATTTTCTATGAAATAACAGAGAAAATGAAAGACAGAGATGATGACTTGTGTAAACAAACTTTACAAATGTTGAAAGCTGAAAAGATTGAAATTTTGAAAGAAACACAGGATAATCCCAAGTTATTGGCAAAATGGCTGTACGAAAACCAAGGCGAAATGCGTTTTGGTTCTGAAAATCGTTTATTTCTTGTACTTGTTGATACTGACGATTTTAATAACTCATGGAAATTGAAACGAAACATTGATTTGTTGAAACCGACAATCGTTTCCTATCTTGATGATTTCAAAAACAAGAAAATCAATGATTTGCAAGTTGATTTCGAGTTCAAAGGTAAACCGCATGAATTTTCGGCTTTGGCTGATGTGATTTTTGTAGTTAAATAAAAATGTATATGATTAACGACAAACAAATAAGTAATATTGGCAATACCATTGAAATACATTTTTGTTTCAATGATGAAACCCATACTATGGACGCAGTTGTGTTTAATAAATGTAGTTATGAGGCTATCAATATTATCAAAGAAGTAAGTCGTTTATTATCTGTTGACATTATTATTGAAACTGAACCAATAGGCGAAGGCGGCTTGCGGACTTGGTTTAAAGTTTTGGCAAAAGAAGAGAAGAAAAAAGCGATAATACTTACCGCAGTGGTATCTTCTCTTTGTACAACTTTATTTGTTACTCCTATTACGAAAATTACAGAAACTGTAATCGAAAAAATCTTTGAAGATAACGAACTAAAAGATTTGGAAAAAGAAAAATTGAAATTAGAAATTGAAAAAATAAAGCAGGAAATCAATAAAAACTCCGAGTACATAAATAACAGCGTTACAATTCGTAAAAGAAAATCAAATTTTTATGACACCCTTGATAATTATCCAAAAGTAACACAAGTTCAATTCGTATCAAAAGACCAAGGCAAGCAAATTAATTATCAAAGTCAAACTATACAAAAAAGCGATTTCGGCAAATTTATTTTGATTTCTGACGATTTAGAGCCGACAGAAAACGATGAGGCAATTATTGAAATAATATCACCTGTTTTGAAAAAAGGGAAATATAAATGGACAGGCATTTATAATGGCGAAAAAATATCGTTTAATATGCTCTCAAACGAATTTAAAACGCTAATTCAAAATGGCGAAGTTAAATTTAAAAACGGATTTTCAATTAATTGTGCATTAACAACAAGAAAAAAGGTTGATAACGAAGGCAATACGAATATTAGCGGATACGATGTTACACGAGTTAATAATTATTTTCAGAACGATAATCCTATTGAAACACCAGAGGGCAAACGATATAGAAAACAAAAAGAAGCCGAAAAACTACAACTTAACTTGTTCGATTGAGAACAAAACGACAGATAACAGGTTCTGTGTTCACTTCCAAAAAAACCGGATAAGCGGAATAGCATTGTTGAGCGGTGGTTTGCAATGCCGCTCCGGCCAATCATCGCCGCTTGAAGAAAGAAAATAAGTAACCGGTAGAATATCATGCCGGCCATAACCGATAAAAGTGATGTGAGCCGGAAACCGGAAAAGCGAAGTGGCCGGAAGGCGAGGAGATGCGGTATAACTGCTTTAAAAGTTTCATGTTTTCGGAATGTTTTAAAATTTGCGGATTAATCCTTGCCATACAGTTTCTGTATCTGCATATATTTCCTGAAATTCATGTTCGGCCTGCCTTTCCTGAACAGGAAGGATGGATACCGGTTTCCCCTGTATTCTACCGGCCTGCCGAAGACAAGATTCCCGAATGCGGTTGCGGTACAGTACCGTTCCACACAGTCGGGAAACAGCAGTTCATTGTTTTCTGGCTTGTGCAGCCGGTTGCATGACGGGCATACGTTATTTTCCCTTTGTCGCGAATCCGCCTGTACTCCGGCACAGGGCGAAGCAGTCGTTGTCGTCGCTGTTGTTTCCCAGGTAGAAACAGCCGTCTTCGTGCAGGGACAGTGCATAAAAGGTATCCATATACGGAGCGCCCATCTTATGCCAGCGGGTTGCGGGAACTTTGATTTTCAGCGAGCAGCGTGCCCAGAACTGCCCCCTGGCGACTTCGAGTGCCTCCACATCGTTCAGCGCAACAAACTCGTCTGTGGAAGAGTGTGTGTTCTGCTTTTTTCGAAAGTGGATGCCGATACTTTGGGCATAGTCCCTGATGAGGCTGATGATGAAATCGTGCGAGAAATAGATTCTGTCCAGCACCGAAAATGTGTTTTTCATTTCACATTTTTCATCTGTTACACGCTCCCATACGATGGCGCGTCCCAGAATGTTTT
>JAITVO010000140.1 GCA_031285765.1 Cytophagaceae bacterium
GAAAGTAAAGAAACCCTCTCGAAGACTATGCTACTCACAAAAAAAACACAAATCAATTGAACCTTTGTTCGATAAAAATTTTTGGAAAAGATTTTAGGGTGACGCATTGTCGAAGGCAGGTGGATCAATTTTAGCCATTTTAATGAAAACTTATTTTGATGAGGTACTTACTTTTAAAATTCTTGTTGAAATAAAAAAGTCGAATGCCAAAAGATTTTGCCACATTTCACAGTGTTGTTGTACATTCTTTTATTATTGCTAATTTTGTCCCGAAAATAACACATTCAAAAGTAATGAAGCAGAAAGTATTTATTACCGTTTTCGTTCTCCTTTGGGAAATAAACATGCAGGCACAAGACGAACGGGTTAAAGTTGGCGATTCGGCGCCAGCATTTACAGTCGAAATGTTCGACGGCACAATAATAAACATCAGCGAGCTAAAAGGCAAAGTTGTTTTGCTGAATTTTTGGGCAACGTGGTGTCCGCCCTGCCGGATGGAGTTTGCAAGAGTTCAGAAAGATGTAATCAACAGGTTCAAATGTCGGGATTTCGTATTTCTCCCCATATCGCGAGAAGACAGTTACGAGAAAATACACAACTTTCGACAATCAACAGGACATTCGTTTCCGATGGGAATGGACCCGACCCGCGCTATTTTCAGTAAATTTGCCGACCAGTCGATTCCGCGTAATTACCTCATCGACAAAAAAGGGAAAATCGTAAAAATCGAAATAGGTTACACACCCGAAAATTTCGACAAGCTGATTACCGAAATCGAAAAACTGCTGGAATAAGTTGTCATGCCCACTGTTCGCAACGTTATTGATGAGATAAAAACCGGTTTGAAACCTGTGGTTGATGAAAACGAACTCAACCAATACATTCTGCTTATTTTCAATTATCTCCGAAGCTATTCCCGTACCAATTTGTTACTAAAAAACAATGACACAGTTTCAGAAAACGAGTTGCAATTTGTACGCAAAGCCATCGGCAGGCTGAAAAAGTCAGAGCCGATTCAATATGTGCTTGGGCAAACCGAATTTTTAGGGCTCACCTTCAAAGTTGATGTACGAGTATTGATACCACGCCCCGAAACCGAAGAATTGGTTGAATGGGTGTTGAGCGAAATACCCGACAAAAACATTACGTTACTCGACATTGGCACCGGCAGTGGTTGCATATCCGTTGCTATCAAGAAAAACAGCCCTTTAACCGAAGTACATGCGTGGGATGTTTCTGCTGATGCGCTGCAAGTTGCCCAAGAAAACGCCCAAAGTAACCATGTGTCGATACTGTTTGAAAAAGTTGATATTTTGAATTGCGCTGCACACAATAATGCTCAATTCGACGTAATTATTAGCAACCCTCCGTATATTACTACAAGCGAGAAAACAGAGATAAACAGCAATGTACTTGATTACGAACCGCATTTGGCGCTATTTGTTCACAACGACAGCAACCCGCTGCTCTTTTACAGCGCTATTGCCGAATTTGCAATGAAAACATTACACAATGGAGGAAAACTTTTCTTTGAAATCAATCAGGCATTCGGCAACGAAGTGGTGCAACTTCTGAAAGCGCAGGGTTTTGATGATGTTGAACTGCGCAGCGATTTATCAGGACGCGACAGAATGGTTAAAGCCGCTAAATATTTGCAAAAATAAGACGGTGCACGCATTTCTTTTGAAATTTATCAAGTTCCTCGAAATATCAAATTTGGGTTATTCATAGAATTATCAATGATAAAGATTTCCACCGTTTGAGTAACTATATGTTTTATTATTATTCGCTTGTTAGAATGATTCCGTTCACAATTTATTTCGGTTCTCGTTTGTTTTTTCATTGCATATAAATTACTTTTGCCTGCTTTTTTGACAGAAAAGTCTGCGAATGAATCATGGTCTTTTTCCAAAAATAAATTAAGTAGCTTCTTAAAATTATTATTATGACACTGAAAGATATAAGAAAAGAAATTCAGTCCTACATCCTTATTACAGCAGGATTAATTATTGCAACCTTTGGGTGGGCAGCTTTTATTATTCCGGCAAAAGTAGTTGGCGGCGGCATCACCGGTATTTCAACCATCGTTCATTATACGTTGGGATGGGATGTCGGTTTTGTTTCGTTGGCATTAAACGCAATACTCATACTGGTAGCCACTAAAATTATCGGAAAATCATTCGGCATTAAAACCATTTACACAGTAGGGCTTTTTTCGCTGTCGCTGTCTTTTATATCCAAACTAATATCCGTTCATAATGGAGGCAATCCCCTTATCGAAGAAAAAATGATGGCAACCCTTACGGGAAGTATCCTTGCCGGATTTGGGGGAAGTCTTATTATTTTAAACGGAGCAAGCGCTGGAGGTACCGAAATAATTGCGCTTATTATCGGTAAATACAAAAATATCAGTTTCGGCAGACTTTTGCTGAGCCTCGACTCGGTAATCATCGCCTCTTCGTTTTTCGTATTTCAGTCAATCGAAGTAATGGTTTACGGTTTTATGGCAATGGCAATCTTTTCATATACGGTTGATATTGCCATAAGCGGCACCAAACAAACCGTTCAGATGTTCATCTTTTCAAAAAAACACGAAGAGTTGAGAGAACATATTCTTAATGTGATACAGAGAGGGCTAACCGTAATTCCTGCGCAGGGAGGCTTCACAAAAGAACCGATTGATGTAATAATGGTTATCGTACGAAAAAGCGAGTCGCCCTACATTCTTAAACTTATCAAACAAACAGACCCCGACGCTTTTATTACAATGGGAAACGTGATGGGTGTTTACGGGAAAGGATTCGACACAATCAAATTATGAGATTCCATGTGTGTACTTTGTCATTAATATTAGCGTAGCGCGAAGTTGTCCCGCAAGGGCGGTATTTTGAGAGTTGAAAATTGAGAGTGAAAAACACCGTAATAAACTCTTAACTCTCATTTCTCCATTAATACTGCTCTCTTTCATTAGGAAAATCACACGATTTCACATCTTGAATATAATTGCTTACGGCTCCTGTTATTTCGGCATACAGATTATGGTAACGCCGCAAAAAGCGTGGCGAAAATTCCTGATTTATGCCCAGCATATCGTGCATCACCAAAACCTGACCATCAACGCCGCCGCCCGCTCCAATGCCTATAATGGGGATATGCAGTTCCAAAGCAATTTCTTGTGCAAGTTTAGCAGGAATTTTTTCGAGTACAATAGCAAAAACACCTGCATCCTGAAGCAGCCGAGCATCTTCAATCAGTTTTTTTGCTTCGCCCTCCTGCTTGGCTCTTACCGAATAGGTGCCGAACTTGTGTATCGACTGCGGCGTCAGTCCAAGATGCCCCATCACGGGGATGCCCGCCGACAGAATGCGGTTTACCGAATCAAGAATTTCAGCACCGCCCTCAATCTTCAGGGCGTTAGCAGCCGTTTCTTTCATAATGCGTATTGCCGATACAATCGCCTCCTTGCTGTTGCCCTGATAGGAACCAAAGGGCATATCTACAACAACCATTGCGCGATGTACGCCCCGCACAACCGAAGCGCCATGATAAATCATCTGCGAAAGTGTAATTGGCAACGTTGTTTCCCAGCCCGCCATTACGTTGGCAGCCGAATCGCCCACCAAAATTACGTCGATACCCGCCTTGTCAAGGATTCGGGCGTGCGAATAGTCATAAGCGGTAAGCATGGCTATTTTCTCGCCTTTCATCTTCATTTCGCTCAGCACATGAGTGGTAATCTTTTTGGAGCGTTGTTCTTCTTTTGCTACTGACATAATTGTAATTGTTTTTAACTGCTTTCAAAAGATAGCTTATTTAAAAGGTGCAAAGAAACGAATTATTTTTATATATCAAACAATGTTGCATGTTCTTTTTTAATAACGGTTTCGAGTTCAATGCTCAAAGTTACAGGAATGCAAAATATTGCATCTCTATGGTCGGCATTGTTGCTTGCTATATTAGACTTCTTCGGAAAATAGTATCATCAAAAATTCTTACTTTCCCCTATATATTTTGAAGGTAATTTTTATGCATTTGTGTGTAAAGTGCTGTTTTTATGCTAACTTTGCGTCGGATAGCTGTCGTCAATTTGACAAAGATAATTTATCAGGAATATCAAGTTGACGAGAGTGTTTTAATAAATGATGTTATTCAATTTGTAACGCACACTCTCAAAAAAAATATTGTAAAACAGGTGGTGCAGAAACTGTAAACGAATGGAAATATATTTACCTTCTATCAAACTGACTGTTGAAAGGTTATCGGGAATAAAGCTGAATTTGGATGTTTCAAAAGATTTTCAAAGTTGCCTTGTCGAAACTCAATTGACGTTTAATTGTATTTACAAAACAGTTCGTCGTATTGCAATAAGTAATAAAAAAGCTGATTTTTGGGGACATTCATTCGACAAGTCGGTTATTCCTTACGAATGGAGAATTTTCGGCAGCAATAATGACTTGTGTATTCATATACTTTTTTTTGAAAATGAAGAGATTTTGGAATTGCTGGCTACCATTAACTATAGTCGAAAACTGATAACTGTTGAAATAGTTCCGACGAATAACGGATGCCAACCGAATATTGACCCGCTTCTTCATCCTTTAGGCTCGTTGCTTATGATTTATCTGGCAAATTACAGTGGAGGATTTCTGATTCATGCTTCTGGTGTTAGCGACAATGGTAACGGTTATTTGTTTACAGGAGTATCAGGCATTGGTAAATCAACAATGGCAAAGCTTTGGGATGAAGATGGCGTTGTCATTATTAACGACGATCGCTTGTGGATACAAGCTGTAAATGGGATATGGACAATGTTTAGTACGCCAATGATGCATTACTCGCAAAAGCCTTTGATGGCGCCTCTTTCAAAAATATTTCTGCTATCGCAGATGCCAGAGAATTCAGTTTCGCAAATTTCAGGTGCAAAAGGCGCTGTGCTGCTAATGACAAACTGTATTCAGCATTTGTTCGATAAAAAAATAACCGCTTCATACGTTGACACCATTTTCGATATAACTGCAAAAGTTCCTGTATATAATCTTGGTTTTAAACCCGACAGACAGATTGTTGAAATGATTAGGTGGTGCGATTGAATAATGTGAGTTTTAAATAAAAAAGTTCAGAAAAAGATTGTGCAATTAAAGATGTTTAGCCATGTTCATATCTTTACAATTCTAAATTAAATTCAAGATGATTTGATTTAGAATTGTTTGGTTTTAATATGTCACAGGTTGTTTTTTTGCTCAAATTGGATAAATCAACCAGAAATCATTTTGATATGGAAAGAAAAGGCAATGATTTGTAGAAACGCGATCAATCGCGTTTCTACAAATCGTTTTGAACTGCATTTTACTGTTATCTGTTTTTTATTAAAAATTGCAGGCTTTTATCTCAAAATAAGACTGTGGATGCGAACAGCAGGGACACATATCCGGTGCCTTTTCGTCATAATAAATGTATCCGCAATTGCGGCAAGCCCAAACCTGTTTATCCGAACGCTGGAATACTTCGTCGTTTTCGAGGTTGTCCAGCAGTTTTCGGTAACGGTCTTCGTGTGTTTTTTCAACCGTCGCAACTAATTTAAAAGCTGAAGCAACTTTCTGAAACCCTTCCTCTTCGGCTACACGCGCGAATTCGGGATAGAGTTCATCCCACTCTTCGTGTTCGCCAGCGGCGGCAGCGGCAAGATTTTCGGGCGTATTTCCGATTATGCCGGCTGGATAAGTGGCAGTAATTTCAACCATTCCGCCTTCAAGAAATCTGAAAAACAGTTTTGCATGTTGCTCTTCCTGTGCAGCAGTTTCTTCAAAGAAAGCGGCAATTTGTTCAAAACCGTCTTTTCGAGCTTGTTTAGCAAAAAAAGCATAACGGTTTTTAGCTTGCGATTCACCGGCAAATGCTTTCAACAGATTCTGCTCGGTTTGTGTTCCTTTTATACTCATGATGTTTTAAGTTTTAATGTTATAAATAATCGAAACATATCAATAAACACATATCTTTGGCAAATGTTTAATCATCTGACAAAAAAAAATTAAAGGCGAGGTTCTCATTGAAAAAATAATTCAACGACAAAGAAATAAATCATTACACCGCAAACGGCAAACTTGGCACCGGTGCCCAAAAGAAAACCCACAAATGAACCGATTGCCGAACGCAGGGCTTTATCGCTGTTGTTACTCGAAGTCATTTCGCCGATAAAGGCTCCAAGAAAAGGTCCCAGAATAATTCCCCATGGAGCGAAAAAAAGGCCAACAACAAGCCCGATTGTTGAACCCCAAACGCCTCGTTTGCTGCCGCCAAATTTTCGGGTAGTCCAAATTGGAAGAACATAATCCATAACCGTAACAATTACAGTAAACACTGCAAGCCATACCAAAAGAGAGATACTTAAATTACCCCAATGGGTAAAATGAAGTATTAGAATACCGCCATAACTCAATGGCGGTCCCGGTAAAGCAGGAACAATACAGCCAATCAAACCAAGTGTTAGCAATAAACCTGCAATTATAATCAAAAAATAATCCATCTTTATACTATAATCTTAAATATATATGCAGAGTTTATGAAACAGTAAAATATATAACTCGCCAAATATTTGGATGAATAAAAATATAACAAAAGGCATGTAAAAACGGATGCAATAATAAAATTAATAATCGTATTTTCCACGTATATTAATATTTTTTTGGAACATAAAGCGATGATTAGCGTTTAATTTGTTTATTTCACTTATCTTGTCATGCCAAATTGCTTTCAAA
>JAITVO010000151.1 GCA_031285765.1 Cytophagaceae bacterium
GTCTGGATGGATTTTTATGCTTGTACTGTCCATCGAAAGTACGTCTATCTTAACCATAATAATCTGTTTTTCTTGCAATTTGGCAAAAGATTTGTCTAACACTCCGTTTTTTGCCCAGCAACTAATGCGATATTAAATAGTATGCCAATTGCCGAATTTCTCTGGCAACGCCCTCCACTTGCAGCCGTTCTCGCAAATGTAAAGAAAAGTATTGATAACATGTAAGTTAGAGTAGGTAAGACTACCCCTGTGTTTCGGAAAACAGTCGGCTATTTGATCGTATTGTACTTGTGTAAGTTCCATGACGCAATGATATAAAATTATTCGATATTTTACGCTAACACACCCTAATCAACTCTTCTATCGTTACCGAAGACTGTTCGCCCGTTTCCATGTTTTTGAGAGAAATAAGGCTGTTCGTAATTTCGTTTTCGCCAATCATAGCAACAAATGGAATACGTTTTTTATCGGCGTAAGCCATCTGTTTTTTCATTTTGTCGGCATCGGGATAGAGTTCGGTTTCGACGCCTGCGCTGCGTAGCGCCGACGCAAGTTTCATGCAGTGAATCGCTTCCTTTTCGCCGAAATTAACAAACAGCAGTCGCGTAGTGGTGGTTATTTTTTTTGGATAAAGATTGAGCTGATTCATAATGTCGAAGATGCGGTCGGCGCCAAACGAAATTCCTACGCCCGACACGCCTTTTAAGCCGAATATCCCCGTAAGGTCGTCGTACCTTCCACCGCCTGTGATGCTTCCGATTTCGGCGTCGAGCGCTTTTACTTCAAAAATGGCGCCCGTGTAGTAGTTTAGTCCGCGAGCCAGCGTGAGATCGAGTTCAACGGGCGTTGTCAGGTTGAGTTCGCTCACCATCGCCATCACGGTTGAAAGTTCTTCTACGCCTTTCAGCCCCGTTTCGGATGCAATGAGTATTTGCGACAGTTGACGGAGTTTATCTTCGTTGCTTCCTTCAATGGCAAGTATGGGTTGCAGTTTGTCGATGGCTGCCTGCGAAAGTCCGCGTTCGGCAAGTTCGAGATTGACTTTTTCGATCCCTATTTTGTCCAATTTGTCGATGGCAACCGTAATATCAATCATTCGCTGGCTTTCGCCGATGGTGTCGGCAATTCCCGCCAGCGCCTTGCGGTTGTTCAGTTTGATAACGGTGCGAATGTTCAATCGGCGATACACCTCGTCGATAATCTGAATCAGTTCCACTTCGTTGAGCAGGCTGTTGCTACCTATCACATCTGCGTCGCACTGAAAAAATTCGCGGTAACGTCCTTTTTGCGGACGGTCGGCACGCCACACGGGTTGAATCTGATAACGCTTGAACGGAAAAGTTATTTCGTTTTGATGCTGAACGACGAAGCGGGCAAAGGGCACTGTAAGGTCGTAGCGCAGACCTTTTTCGCTGATTTGCGACGTTAAGCGGTTCGAGTCGCCTTGCAGCAGCAGTTCGGCATCGGCTTTAGCCAGATAGTCGCCCGAATTGAGTATTTTAAAAAGCAGTTTATCGCCCTCTTCGCCGTATTTACCGAGCAGTGTGTCGAGATTTTCTATTGCAGGCGTTTCGATGGGCATGTAGCCGTACTGCGCGAAAACATCTTTAACGGTATTGAAAATATAATTGCGCTGCACCATTTCGGCGGGCGAAAAATCGCGTGTTCCTTTCGGAATAGATGGTTTTTGAGCCATATTACTTTAAATGGATAAGTTTGTGGGGGGGCAAAAGATAGGAATAAAAACTTATACCAACTTATTGGTATAAGTATCGGGAAAAACAAAAACAGGCTTGTGAGTTTTAGCTTCTTCGTACGAAACAATTGCATACGTGATAATTATTACCACATCGCCTACTGCAACTTTGCGGGCTGCAGCGCCATTCAAACAGATTACGCCCGAACCGCGTTTGCCCTTTATCACATAAGTTTCAATCCGTTCGCCGTTGTTATTATTCACTACCTGAACTTTTTCGTGTTCAAGAATATCGGCGGCTTCCATCAAATCTTCGTCGATAGTGATGCTGCCCACATAATTCAGGTTAGCCTCCGTTACGGTTACATTGTGCAACTTCGACTTTACAACATGAATATTCATAAGATATTGTTTTTATAAATCACATTGTCAATTAGCCGTATATCTCCCGCAAATACTGCAATACAGCCTGCCACGTAATCGGCGTCGTCCCAGTTGTCAATGCTTTGGAGCGTTTCTCCATTTACGATGTCGAAATACTCAACTTTCAGTTCGGGAATGGCATTGACGCCATCAATCACAAACTTACGGGTTTGCTCCACGCTGTTTGAATTTGCAAAAGTAAGCGATTCAAATAAGGTGTGCCAAATTTCGGGCGCATTTTGTCGCTGAACTTCCGAAAGAAGCACGTTGCGCGAACTTTTGGCAAGTCCGTCTTTTTCGCGTACAATGGGGCAGGGAACGATTTCGATGTCGTAACCCAGTTGGTGTACCATTTTGTTAATAACAGCCAGTTGCTGAAAATCTTTTTCTCCGAAAAAAGCCTTGTCGGGCTTTACAATGTCGAACAAACGGCTTACAACCTGTGCCACGCCATTGAAATGACCCGGACGAAAGGCGCCTTCCATCACTTTGTCGAGCATTCCGAAATCAAACCGCCTGGTATCGGGCTGGGGATACATTTCTTCGATCGATGGCGCAAAAACAATTTTGCACAAGGTTGGTCGCAGCTTTTCGACGTCTTTTTGCAAATCGCGCGGATACCGTTCCAAGTCATCGGGGTTGTTGAACTGCGTAGGATTTACAAAAATACTGACAATAACAGCGCTGCACTCCACGCCCGCCCTGTTCACCAGCGAAATATGTCCCTTGTGCAAAGCGCCCATTGTGGGGACGAAGCCAACGATTCTGCCCTGACGTTTCAAGGTGTCAATCCGTTGGTTAAGAGCATCTATTGTTCTGATTATTTCCATTATTGCATAATAAAAAACGCGGCAAAATAAGGGAATATAATTCAACTATACAACTGTTAGCGAAAAAAAGTGTTTAAATTCACGCGATTATTCATTCCTATTGCGCAAAACTTCCATAAGGTATCGCAGGAACAATGCTGTACAAATTGATAATGGAGAGTTTTTTTATTCTCAATTTACTCTGCCAGCCTGAATCCTCACCGGCTTGCCGCATTGCACATCTTTCATCCGCCGGCTTCAACCAACGGACAAAAGAAGTTAAATAAATCGGCTTTTAGCCAAAATTAGTTTGATGAATAACTGTCAATCTATTTTCCGAAAAGGAGTAATGATTAAGCTCATGTTACGCAGTATTACTTTTATTAGCTTTGTAAAAGCTGCATAAATCATAAGAACAGGCGAGCTGGTCGCTGAGCGTGTCGAAGCGTTGCCTGTGGAAAATAACGCTCGCATTTTTCTGCCTGCAAGGGCAGAAAAGCTGTGTAAGTATAAGTTCTGCCCTTCGGATAGATGTGCTGTTGTCTGTTTTTTTCGTAAACTTCGCTTGCATACGATTTTTCAATTCAAGCTATCAGTTATAAAAAAAACACGGTTAATGCGATTTGCACGCACAAAAATCAACGAATAAATTGAAATAATAAAGTCTGAAATCATTACTTTTGCACGCTGTTAAATATGCTTTATGAAGAATTATAGTTTACTTATTCTGTTACTTTGCGCTGTTTTGCCTGTTACGTCGCAAAAATTAGTTTGGAAAGCGGGTGTTAATTCGTTTTTCGAAAACAATGAATTTAGCGGTTCGCGTATTCAAAATTCGCAAACAATGGCAGGCGTTCATCTTGCGCCCGAAATAGGAGTCAGTTGGGACGAACAGCATCGTATTTTTGCCGGTGCCGATGTGATGCACGAGTTTGGGAGCAATGTGGTAATTGACTATTACGCACCTGTTATCTATTACGCGTTTGAGGGCGAACCTTTTCGCTTTTACATGGGCGCAATTCCGCGTAAGCATGTGCTCGACAGGTATCCACGCATGTTTTTTCAGGACTCCATCGCCAATTATCGCCCCACCATTACAGGTCTGGTTTGGGAATATCGCCGCAATGAAAGCTATTTGAATGTTTGGCTCGACTGGACAAGCCGACAAAC
>JAITVO010000264.1 GCA_031285765.1 Cytophagaceae bacterium
CTTTGTACCTTGACAATTAGGACAACGAAGGGTGATTTTTATTTGCATATACAAAAATAATTCCTTCTTGTCTAATTGTCAAATATTTATAGCAGCATACTTTTTAAAACACCTCCAAAATCATATATTTAAGCAATTGATAATCAAAATGTCATCGTTGCAACAAGGTCGTTGCGAAAGCCAAATATCTTCTCCGTCAAAGCGAACATTGACATTCGTTACTCCATTGTCATCCTGAGAGAGGATGAATTGGCTATTTGTCGGCTGGGGAATATTGGTGGGCATGATATTACTTCGCTCCTTTCTTTACTTCAACGATTTTAGTCATTTCATTATAGATTGGGTTTGTTAGTTAAGTATCTTTTGTGTAATTTTATAGCCAAAAACAATATGGATTGTCCTCGTTGCGGTAGTTTTCGTCACGTTAAAAGCGGTAAAATTCAAGGAGTTCAGCATTGCAAATGCAAAGATTGCGGTCGGAATTACACCGTGTCGATGAAGTCGACCGAACGCAGTCAAAGCACAAAACGTCAAGCCTTGCAAATATATTTGGAAGGACTCGGCTTTCGCTCTATCGCCCGCATTTTGAACGTCAGCCACGTGTCGGTGTATCACTGGATCAGAAAATTCGGCACCCAAGTCGAAGCTGTTACCAATGACAAACCGGTGGAAGTGATAGAGTTGGATGAATTGCACACATATGTCGGTCGAAAAAAAACTGTCGATGGATTTTGAGGTCGGCAATCGAGGAACGAAAACCGAATTGAAGCTGTGGGGCAGGGTCGGGCAACTCGCCGTCGGCTCGGTCATGGCAGATCATTGGAAGCCCTACACCGAGATTGTTTCCGCCGGACAGTTGTTGCAAACGAAAGCCGAAACGTAACTGTTGAAAGTTTTAACGCCTTGATAAGGCATTATTTGGCTCGATTCAGGCGACGCTCAAAATGTTATTCAAAGTCGGAAGAGATGATCAAGTTGACGCTAAAGCTGTTCTTCTGGCATTGGAATAAACGTGAAAATATAATTAATTAACAATGCCTGCAATGATATATTAAATTAACAATGCTCGGAAAAAACACAGATGCAATCCGCATCAACTTTTCCAAACTTATTTGTTGTGAATATTTATGTTGATTTAGCTATATTGCGAACCAAAAAAATTGCGGTTGCCAATAGCTCGGCAACCGCAATCCTGTCAAAAATAATTATGGCAAATTATTTTATCGTAACCTTGAATGTTTTTGCTTCCCGTTCACCAATTATCTGTAACAGATAAGTACCTTTTGGCAAACCAGCAGTTGAAATCGAAACATCCGTAGCATTTACCGGCAACTCTTTTACCGCCATTCCCTGCATCGAAAAGAGTTTGACACTTTTAATATATGCGCCGACAACATTGATGGCATCGCTGCTTTTCACCGGATTCGGAAGTACTGTAAAGGTTTCCGGATATGTGTTTTTATCAATACTCACAGTGGGTTTTCCGTATGCTTCAAATTCGTTGATGGTAACAAGCGCGTAGTCGGGCACGATGAAATTAAATTTCAGGTATCTGCTTGCAACATCGTTATTGAGCAAAACTTCTTTGTCCAAAATAACATCTTCATTTCCGCCTGCTATTGTTGCTGCCTGCGTATAGGTGGTATTGTCGCCCGAAATCAATACTTCAATTCGTTCAACCGGATAATATTCTGACATAAAGACAACTCTGAATCTCGAAAACGAGTACTGCGCTTTGGTATCAATAATTGTATAGATTCCATTTTCAGCACTGAGATAATCGCCAAATTCTTTTCCCGTAGTAATATTTCCATCCACAACTACAGGTGCGTTTTCGGTAACCCATTCTTCGGTTTCGCCATAGTAATAGACTGTCGCTGTTTTGTTCAGCGCCACATTTTCGTAGGCAGCGTCGGCAATGGATACGGTGAAATCCTGCGATGCAAACCATCCGCCATCGTAAACAGCAACCTGTACTGATGTCGATGAAAACACTTTGTTCGACACATTAACGGTGAAGGAAATTTTTTTGTTGGCTTGATTAACCGATACGTTTGTAATGGTTGCAATGGTTGGGTCGGCAGAGGTAACGGTTGCCATAAAGTCGCTGGACGGGTCGCCGCAAAGCGTGTAGGTAGTCTCAAATTGCATCGACTGATTCATATTAATTTCGGCATCGTTGATGTCCGTAACTGTGATGCAGTCGGGCGCCAGCAATCCAAATGCTTCAAATTCCCAAATACGTATGGTGATGGGCTTGTCGGGGTCGTAAGGTACAAACTTTACATACCGCGCAATGGTTGGCTTAATATAATCATCTTTGGTATTTTCCGGACGGTCCTGTTCGTCCACAAACAGTTCCCAGTTTTCAGCATCGCTGCTCAAATATATTTTGAAAAACTTAAAGTTGTCTGCTGCATTTTCTTTGTGCCCTGTATCAAATACTCTGAAACGGTACAGTTTGTAAGCAGCTTCCAAATCAATCACAACCCAGTGTTCCTTTTTACCGCCATCACACCATTTTTCGCGCACGTTAACCGGTACCTGCACACCGTCAATCAGCCATTCGGGATTTTCGGGTGGCAGCGAACCGCTGAACGAATGAATTGTTTTGTCAACACTTATCAAATTCAGTTCGAGCGACTGATTTATTTCAATAAATCGGTCTTCGGTAAAACTAACAGTTCCGGCAGGATTGGTTACCGATACGCCAACACTGTAAATGCCCTCTGCCGTAAATTTTACAACCGCCGTATTGCCGCTTTGCGACACTAACTGACCGCTGGCGGACAAATTCCATGTGTAGCCCGACGGAAAATTGTCGGCTTTGGCAGTGATCGTAATCTCTTCGTTCACTTTTGCAAGCGTTTTGCTTGCTTTCAGCGAAACTACCGACAGTGCAACCTGAGGAAAATTAACCTGTAGCGAAACTTCGCCGCCTTCTTTAAAGTCTTTGGTAACAGTTGTAACATAAACTTTCACAAACTGTTCGTCGGGCGAAGTACGTTCAAAGTTATCAATAAAGAAAGCCTCGTTGCGCGTTTGTCCTACCAACGATTTAGTACCGTTCTTTTCAAAATATACATTATAATGATGGATATCTGTCGAAGCAGGTGCATCCCAAATCAATCGTATATTGCCACCGGTAATATTCAGTTCGTTTTGCGCTCTCAAATTGGTAACAGATGGTTGCGAAGGATTGTAACCACCTTTGAAAATGGCAAGTTGACCAAGCGTGGCATCGTAACTATTGATGGCTACTGCCGAATTAAAGTTCAACGCAACAATCGAAACCGTTTTCCCCGCAAGGGACGACAAATCGACTTCGGCAACACTCCATCCGTTACTGGTTGAGGATTGAATGATATTGAACGTGGTAAATGTGCCGATATTATCGGCAGTAGCCAGTTTCAACTGAATGGTATTGCTTGATACGGTTTTGTAAACCAGCTGAAACTTGTCACCCGCTTCTATTGCGATTTTTGTTTTATAAAGGCGTGTTAAATAATCTACGCCGGCAGTCAGCTTTCCGGTTACTTTCAGAGATGTACCAAAGTTGTAGGCGTCGTCCCAATTAAGGGCAAACCTGACGTCGTTTTTGTTTGCCGCCGGTACATCAATCCACCAGCGCCATGTGGGCATAATGTTTTGCATACCGCGATGATACCAGTCCTTTGTACCCCGTTTTTCGCCATTTACAAAGCGATGTTTACCCAACCCCGCGCTGAACGCTGTAAAGAATGGTTTGCTTTGAATGGTTGAACGTTCCTGAATGGCGTTTGCCAGTCCTTGCCACGTAGAACCTCCTCTTCCCGACGTATTAGATGGGTCGCCCGCCAAGTTTGTCCAGAAGCGCGATTCGTTGGAAAATACAGTATTCATTGCCGCATAAGCCTGAGTACCGCTGGCATTGGGCGTTTCGAGCAAGTTGGTTACAACTTGTTTCCAGATTGGTTCTTCAGGATTAAAGATATCTATTGAACCGGTATGTCCACTTACAGGGAACAAATTAGCAAAATAATTACTGTTACCCGTCAATCCGCCCTGCGCCTGTTCTATGCCGAAGTAGAGTGTTTTAAATACCTCTTCCTGCGTAAGCCCTGCATTAAGCATGATGTTAGTTTGCGAGGTAATATTGGTGGGCAAAGGACTTCCATAGTTTAAAAAGTAGGATGCACCCGGAATTTTCATCATCTCCAGATAGTTTCCTACCACAGTTCCAGTGTTGTACCATTGAAGCTCATGGTGGGGTATGCCTTTTGTGGCGGCATAGTTCATATAATCCTGAAACCACTCTCTCCAGAGCTGTACATCTGCCCCCATTCTGGTTTCTTCGTTTACAAACCATCCGTCGAAGCCGTAATACTCGGCAATGTCAAACAATTTGCGGGCGTAAGGAAAAACGCCATTCTCTTTGGTCAACATCTGATTGACCCATGTAGCCTGCCCTCCAAATGCGGTGGGTGGAAAAAAGAGTTGTCCAAGTACTTTCACGCCATGCAGGTGAGCAATGTCGGTAACCGGCGCTGATGGTGGAATGATGATTCCTTCACCTGCGGAGCCTCCCCACCAAATCAGTAAATCGATATACTGCCAGTAGGTTGGATTGTAACCAATGAAGTTGTTAGCTCCCTGTGACGGTGTTTGACTGCACATCGGATTCATTGTAAGACAGGCGGCAACCTGTCCGTTATAAAACTGAGCAGTATTTGCCTTAATGCCATCGTCAAAAAAGCGTTCCTGTAATGGGATAGTAGCACGATTGAACTTGGCATCAGGGTCGTTTTCGGACGTCCAGTTAATAATGTAATCGGGATGCCAGCATCCTCCAAAAGGCTGCTGCGCCACTGCAATGTTGCACAAAGCAACCAAAGCGGCAGCTAATAGAAATTGTTTACAGTTTTGCATGATAAAAAAATATTAATTTGAACATTAAAGAGATTTCATGTTTATTGAAACGGCAAAGGTAATAAATGTTTTAAACCAATATAGCAGACAGGTAGATTAAATTTTGAGGAAGTGCAATAAAAACCCTCACTCACAAAGCAAATATCAAGGACTGTTTAGAAAACGGGAACACCATGCGTTGCCCCTTTTTTGTAATTATTTTCCCGAACACTCGTAGAATTAAAAATAAAAGTATTAGCTTTGCGCTCGGTAAAACAAGTTTAACCAATTAATGCAAAGACAATAAGTTATGTAGTTGTTCCGAAAGGAATAGCAAACAAGGAAGTTATCTATGAAATTCAGAAAGAAATAGAGCGATTGAAATTAACATAATCATAAACAGCACAACCGGACTTTTTCAAATCCTAAACGATAACAACGGTATAGGCTTGATTTTTGAAACCGAAAGCGACACCCTCGCCCAAACATTCAAAAGCGAATACGACAACTATTCCGATGGCTTCCGCAAAGCCTTTGCTTGACACCCATTTACCCAATTGGCGACAAATAAAAGATGAGTTGAATGAGTTTATAGTATAAAAAAATATTATACCATATACCAATAAATAGAGATTGCAAATGCCCAACAACACCAAAATATCCATCCGTTTTTTTGACGACCGCGAAGTGCGTGCCGTTTGGGATGAAGAAAACGCCAAATGGTAGTTTTCGGTTATTGATATAGTATCTATTCTCAACGAACAAGATGACTATACCAAAGCGAACAATTACTGGCGATGGCTGAAACGGAAATTGAAATCAGAGAATAATCAACTTGTGAGTGCCACTCACGGTTTCAAATTTTTTGCCGCTGACGGAAAGAAACGTCTGTCGGATACGCTGGATAGTGAAGGCGTTATAGAATTAGCTAAGAACTTTCCCAATACCAAAGCCATGAAGTTTTTGGATTGGTTTCTATACACCGACAACACCATAGACGGACAAAGCAAGAAAAAGCAT
>JAITVO010000206.1 GCA_031285765.1 Cytophagaceae bacterium
TTCGTCCGTATAGGGTTTACTCACTATCGTATCGTCAAAAATCAGACAGGTATCCGGGCTCTCATGTTCTCGAACAAGTGATTTGACCTCGTGCCACAAATTTTTGGAGCCATATCCCCCTTGCAAGAGCATACGGGTGATTTTATCATGCGAAATGCTCCCCTCTAACAACGTAGACAACCCGGTGGAGGTTACCTGTCCAAAACTGCTTAACAAATAATCTGTATAGATGTCCATTTCCTTTTTCATGCCACAAAGCTAATATTTATTATGATATGATGTGGGTGCGTAACATGAGGTAGTAAATCAATTCACAAGGATGGATATGTCCGATTCGTATAAAGTTGTATAATTATAAATTGCAACAAAGATATGGACTGAACATTTCCATTGCTCCGTTGCAACAATGTCGTTAAAAAGTAAAAATTAATACGCATCTCGTAATTTTTAACTTTCAAGTTTCGACTTGTTTTTTCCTTTTGCCAATATTTTTGGCAGACTATTTGTTGCATGCCGCACGAAATTAAAGTATAAATTATTAACGAAAAAATCATTTGTAATGAAAAAAACACTATTACCGCTGTTGTTGGTGTTATCACAGGTTTCCTTCGCTCAAATATCACGAAAAGAGCAGAATGACGAACTAAAGAACAATGCCAAACAAATCAGATTACAAGAACATTCAAGCACTCCCTCATTCATCCGCTTTCGCGACGATTACAGCATTACGCCCGAAAAAGCCATTGAATATTCTAAGAGTTTTTTTACATCCGCTAATGCGAGTTTTGCTTTTAAAAACCAACAGAAAAGCAAAAACGCAAAGTGGGTGTATAAGTATGAACAGACCATTGCCGGCTACCCTGTGGAATTTACCTCGTGGCATGTTCATGTTAAAAATAACAGAGTAGTTTCCATGAACGGCGATATTGTTGATGCTCCCAACTTCGACGCCGTATTCTCTCTGTTGGAGCACGACGCGCTGCAAATTGCATTGAAGCATATCGGAGCCGAACTTTATATGTGGCAGGATAAAAATGAAGAATTGCTGCTGAAAAAAATATTCAACAACAACGATACAACCTATTATCCATCCGGTGTAAAAGTAATTACCCCCACAAAGCCCGAACTCAATCAAAACGAACTGCGAACAGCTTACAGGTTCAATATATTTTCGAAAAAACCATACAATCGCAAAATGGTTTACGTAGATGCCCAAACCGGTGAAATACTTTTTGATTTGCCACTCATCCATTTCTCCAGCGAAACCGCAACAGCCCACACGCAGTATAGCGGAATAAGAGAAATCACAACCGAATACTACGATGACGAGCAAGTTTACGTGTTGGAGGACATGACGCGGGGACAAGGTATTGTAACTTTAAACTGTATGGATGGTATTGATTATCTCAATGCAGAATACTTTATGGACGACGATAACATTTGGAACAACGTTAATGAAGAACAGGACGAATATGCCACCGATGCGCATTTCGCAACCATGTCAACTTACGATTATTATAGCGAAATACACGGACGAAACAGTATAGACAATGCGGGACATCCTCTTATTTCCATGCTTCATTTCGACCTTATTGAAGCTGGGGCAGGCAATAATGTCAATGCTTTTTGGGCTGGTTCCTTTATGATTTATGGTGATGGCGACCTAAGCATGGGCATAACCCCTCTCACCACCGTTGATATTTGCGGGCACGAAATTACGCACGGATTAACACAGCATACTGCCAATCTTGTTTACGCCAACGAGTCGGGCGCTCTTAATGAAGCATTCAGCGATATTTTTGGCGCCGCTATTGAATTTTATACCGTTCCCGAAAATGCCGACTGGACAATTGGCGAAGATATGGGCATGATTTTCCGTTCCATACAAAATCCCAAAGAATACCAAAACCCCAATACCTATCATGGCGAACACTGGGTATTTACCGGCGAAGACGAAGGTGGCGTACATACCAACAGCGGCGTTCTCAATTACTGGTTTTACCTTTTGTGCGAAGGCGGAACAGGCGTCAACGACAATGGTAATGCTTACGAAGTAACAGGCATCGGTATCGAAAAAGCCGAACAGATTGCCTATAAAATGCTCACCGAATATTTAACGCGCACATCCCAATATCACGATGCCTACGTTTATGCGGTTGAAGCCGCCAACGAACTCTACGGCAACTGTTCGCCCGAAACACAAGCTGTAGGCGATGCTTTTTATGCTGTAGGCGTTATCAACGAGCCTTTTGTTATTACAGTTACAGCCGATTTTGAAGCATCAATGACCGAGTTTTGCAAAGCGCCTGCCGAGGTTACTTTTACCAACAAAAGTGAAAATGGGATCAGTTACCTGTGGAATTTTGGCGATGGCAACACATCAACCGACTACAGTCCTGTACATGTTTACGAACACTTGGGCAATTATACCGTAACCCTGACAGTTGACGGAGGTGCATGTGGCAGCGAAATCGAAATCAAAGAAGACTTTATTAAAGTGGACGACGCGCTACCCTGCGTAACCATTATGCTCACCAATGGCGCCCTTGACATTGAAGAGTGCGAAGGAATAATATATGACAGTGGAGGAGCTAACCAGAACTATGCCAGCAACTCAAACTCAAGGCTCATCATTCATGCTCCCGGAGCAGAAAGTATTGTTTTGGAAATAGAAGAGTTTGATATTGAAACCGGCTCAGCAAACAATTGTAATAGAGATTACATTGCATTTTATGATGGCAATTCAATTAACGCTCCTTTAATAAATGATACAAGATACTGCAATACCACAGGTAACCCCGGTACCATATCATCTACTGGCGAATATATCACAATTCATTTTGTGACCAATAGAGGTGGGGCGTTTGCCGGATACAAAATTGCATTCCACTGCAACGAAGGTTCAGATGCTATCAGTAAAAACATATTGGAAACCATAGCTGTAACACCCAATCCCTCAACAGGAGTATTCAATATAACCGGTTTGGAAAATGGTATCGACTTCCGCTATACAGTTACCAATATTTCGGGAGCAATCATCGTTGCCTCAAAACCGGTTTCCAAAACAGGCAGTATTGATTTAACCGCTTTGCCCAATGGCGTTTACTTTTTGCAGATAGAGACCAATAACGGCAAAACAGTGCGCAAGATTGTAAAGAATTAAAAGAAGCGATAGTAAACACATTTTACTCTACTATACACCTATTCGGAAAATATATTGATGGTTATCTGTCAAGTTAATTTTTCGAAGATGTTTACTAAATGAATAAATAATTGAATGTAAATATCGGATATTGCCTAAGGTTAGGGCAATATCCGACATTCATTTTGTACTCAAGATAGTCAGGGCAAAACACACTAAAATTCTGCTTGTTTTTTATGGCAATAATTTACTGTTTATAGTGAGTGAGTTATAATTAGGAAGAGAAGTAAAACAATGAAAAAACAGCCATATAATTTCCCGAAATTGTACACACTTTTCCTCCTTACGGGGGGAGAGGCTTGGCGTATTTTAATGCCGCAACGATTCCACAGGGTCTTGCTCGGCGGCGCGTTTGGCGGGGATGTATCCAAAAACAATGCCTACCGACGCCGACACGCCGAAAGCTACAACGATTGAGAACAGGCTCACAATGGTTTTAATATCTGCCATTGCTTGTATCAGCTGCGCCAGCACTACTCCCAAAACGATACCTATCATGCCGCCCGCAACGCTTATCAGGGTCGATTCGGACAGAAACTGTACTACAATGTCTTTGCGGGATGCACCGATGGCCTGCCGTGTGCCTATTTCGCGGATGCGTTCCCAAACCGACGCCAGCATGATGTTCATAATTCCGATGCCACCTACAATCAACGATATGCTGGCTATTGCGCCAAGCACAATATTAAAAATGTCGTTGGTTTTTTGCTGCTGTTTCAGGAGCAGTTCGGGCACGGTAACTTCAAAGTCGTAGATTTCGGAGTGACGACGCAGCAGCATCCGTTTAACGATGTCGGCAGAGGCGCTCAGGTATTCGGTTTCGTCCACCTGAACGATGATTTTGTCCAACTGATGTTTGTCTTCGCTTTTGGTTTCGGTAGAGGATGCTAAGGTTTCGGTTCCTGCCGACGACGCTCCGTAAGCCGCACCACCTTTGGCGATACCTTCCAGCACTTCGGGATTTACGCGGGCGCGGTCTTTAAATCGCAGCAGCATGGTTTTGACGGGTACAAATATCTTGTTGTCGGTGCTGCTGATGCCCATTTCGTCCGACGCCGACGCTGTAAAATCGCGCCTTTCGACCATGCCAATCACTTTCAGCCATGTTTGTCCGCACTTGATATACTGTCCGATAGGGTTTTGTGTGTTAAAGAAGCGGTTGCGAATGTTATCGCCGATAACGCATACGGGGAAGCCGCCTTCGCTCTGTTCGTCGTTGAAAATAGCGCCGTGGTCGAGTCTAATGTTCAGCAGTTCAAAGTAGTTATACGACACGCCTTCGAGCACCACAGGATAGCTTTTGCCCTGCAATACGGCGTGGTAGTTGAGCGAAATAACAGGGCTCACCTTTGTTACCGACGGAATGGTGGCACTTATTGCCTCTGCGTCCAAAAGCGTCAGTCCTGGCGAAAATCGCTTGACGCTGCTCACGCCGCTCGACATTTGCGTTTCTTCCGCTCCTACCGCCAAGTCCGACGGCGTTACAATGATGTTATTAACGCCCACCAACTTTATCTGTTCCAGCACTTCCTGCTGTGCCCCCTTGCCGATTGCCAGCATACTGATAACTGCCGCTACGCCAAACATAATGCCCAGCGCGGTAAGCAGCGATTTCATTTTGTTTGCCAAAATGGCTTCAACAGCAATCACTACATCGTGAAAATATCGTGTAAACAGATTTTTGAAATGCATAATATAATTATTAAAAAGAAGCCTCTCCCCAAAAGAGGGGAGTTTGGGCTTATAATTTAGGGAAATTGTGTGGTTTTTTATTAGACATTGTTTTATATATTATTTACTCTGTTTCTCATTAAGCCGTTCCTCCACCCTCTCTCCAAAAGAGAGGGCGGAGGAACGGTGTGATTACCTTCGTTCGCCTCTGCCTCCCTGAGGTGGTCTGCCTTGTCCTGCGGGCGGCACGTCGGGCACAAGGTCGTTGTCGGATTTGGCATTCTCTTCGGCTTCCTGCTTCTTTTTAGTCTCTTCTTCGGCGGCTTTTTGGATGCGTTCCTGTATTTCGTTGTAAATTTCGACGCCTTCGACCAATAAATTTTCGGCATTTGAAGGCTCGTTCAGCAAAATCTCCTCGCCCTCGTTCAAACCTTTGTGCACCACCACATAGTTGGCGTTTTCGGCGCCTGTATCAATAATCTGTTTCACCAATTGCCGTTTGTAGGCATACACAAACTTGGTTGAATCGGTTTTAAACACAGCGTCGAGCGGAATGTAAAGCACATTGGGCATACTGTCGGTAGTAATCACGTTACTTGTGGTCATGGCGGGGCGCAGTTCGGGGTCGGCGCCATGCAGTTTGATGGTTACTTCAAACACTTTGGTATCGCCGTTGGGCAGCAGTTGTCCGATATTGGTTACAGCAATCACTTTTCCGCTGAATTTCTTTTCGGGAAAGGCATCAACGCCAATCATCACGTTTTGTCCCATCTTTACTTTCGAGATGTCGATTTCGTTGATAAATGTTTTCGAAATCATCGACGTAAGGTCGGGCAGTTCGGCAATAACGGGCGCCCAGCGGCTCACGGTAGAGCCTACTTTTATTTTGTTTCCGAAACGGTCGAGGCTGTAAATCACCATTCCCTGTTTGGGTGCTTTAATGCGGAGGGCGTCGAAGAGGTTGTTGATGTCGGCAATGCGTTCTTGTTGTTTGCGCACCTCTTCCAATGCGCGTTGAACGGTATATTTTGCCTGATGTCCCTTTAAATCGTAGTTGCGAAGTGCCTGTTGCAGGTTTTGCTCCGACCTGTCCAAATCCAGCTGCGCCTGACGCTTTACGGCGGGCGACTCGTAAACCGACTGTTCAAGTACCAGCTTTTTCTCCTCCACATCAACGTTCAGGTTCAGCAACTCGTCGCGCAAATTACTCATATTGATATTGGTATCAATGCGTGCATCCTGAAGCGCCTGCACAGCTTTTTCGAGTTCTTCGGTAGCAGTGGTCAATATTTCTTCAACAGCACTGTGGTCAAGCGAAGCCACAAAGTCGTCCTCTTTCACCACCGTGCCTTCGTCCACAATCTCGGTAACTTTTATTTCGAAGATGTTGATTCTGCGGCTCGACAGCGCTTCGGGAACCTGTATATACGTTGCATTTTCAGCCTGCAATTGCCCCGTCGAATAAACTTCCGAAACAAACGAGCCTTTCTGCACAGGAATCTTTATCAAAATATCGGTTAAATGCTGTCGGCTGTTTATAATCATAAACCCGATAACTACAGCAGCAATGGCAACTACGGCAATAATCACGATATTCCTGATGCGTTTACTTCTTTTCTGCATATTGTTAAAAATGAATCTGCGTGGACTGACAAAAATTACGGCACAAAGTTTAAAATAAAATGTTGATTTCTGATATAATACAGAGTGGTTTTAATTATTATTAGGTTTAATTATTTGATGTTCTTTTTTTTGTATTGTTTTAAAAAAAATATGCTATTTAAAATACTTGGCAATAAAAGGATAAAGTATTATTTTTGGATTATAACGATCAATATAATCCTTCATTACCCCAATTGATAAAGTGTAAAGATAAATAAAAACAGTGAAAAAATTACGGACGTCAGTTTATTGGCGACTACGCACTGACTTACATAAGGCTGTTACTCGAACCTGATACAGAAGATTTTGTTGATGCTAGTTCGAGGTATTGAAATCGGATATGTGTCTTAAATATAGGATATTAGTATGAAAAAAGCACTCTCCGTACTCGTCCGTTCCAATTATCAAAATCAAACCCAAACAGCAGCAATATGACAGTTTGGAAGTTGGTGAGTGTTGGACATAAGTTGGATGCAAAAAGAATAAAGTGTGGCTGATTTACGCTTATCACCGTGCTACCGGCGAAAGCGAGGGTTATGTTTGGTGAAAGCGTAATTGTAAGACCGCCAAAAGTTGCGCGACAAATTAAAGGCGAAAGGCATTAGTTTTTTGTAGAAATATTGTAGAAAAATTCACTGCAAATATAGCCGAAAAGTGCGGAAAGGGCAAAATAAAAGCCTTGTTTATAAAACAAGGCTTCACAGAATATTAACTTTTTTCGCTATACTTTATTCTGGCGGTGTGATCCGGACGGGATTCGAACCCATGACCTACTGCTTAGAAGGCAGTTGCTCTATCCAGCTGAGCTACCGGAC
>JAITVO010000369.1 GCA_031285765.1 Cytophagaceae bacterium
TCATCGTCCCGATACCGGAAATCGTCGTCCCGACACCGGAAATTGTCGTCCCGACACCGTAAATCGTCGTCCCGATACCGGAAATTGTCGTCCCGATACCGGAAATCGTCGTCCCGATACCGGAAATCATCGTCCCGATACCGGAAATCGTCGTCCCGATACCGGAAATCATCGTCCCGATACCGGAAATCGTCGTCCCGATACTGTAAATCGTCGTCCCGATACAGAAAACCATTACAGTACATCATTAAATCGGCGAAAATTAAACATATATTAGTCATTCTGCAACGCAAATGGATGTATAAACAAAGAAAACCATAAATTCAAAATACGTTTTAAATTAAGTAACATTGTGAAAAACCAATGCTACGCATCAAAACGTAAAAGATGAGTATAACACCGATTTGCGTAGATACAAAATCGCCGCCGCAACAAATTAAATTTCATTTTCCATAAATAAAGCCTGCTAAAGCTAACAGCAATTACACCTCTTCCACATCCTAACCACAGGAGTAGACAGTTTCACTGTCGTCGTATTTGGCCGACAGATGTAAGATGTACTGTTAATGGCTTTAGTTAAAAGCAAACATTCATTTTCCGAAGATGTCTATTTTCTATCAACGCAAAATCTTACAATCCACTTGTTATCAAAAAAAGGACTGCCTCCCACAGGAAGCAGCCCTTTCTATTGTTTCAATGAAAACTGTTTATTATTCAGCCGTCTGTTTGAAAAATGCTAACTCATCAACCGACGAGCCTGCGATGTATTCGGCGCGGGCTCTGTTTTCGGCGCGTCCCATTTTGATGTAGATGTCGGCAGAGGTACGGAAGCGCTCTTCCTTGTCGGTATCGAGCAGCAAGAGATAGCCCATAATGATGTGTCCAGCCATTTCGACAAGGCGACGGGCATGAAAATCAAGATATTCATTATCTTTTGCGTCGATTACCGTACGGACGGTTTGCGCATACTCTTCGGTCATCCCGATAAGGATTTGTCGGTACGGCTGCAATTCCGCTTTCAACGGCTGTGCTTCGTACTCGCGTATCTTGTTGAGGAACGCATCGGTGGTTACGCCGCGAATGGCAGCCACTACCTGCAACTGCGTTGTACCTTCGTAAATGGAGGTGATACGCGCATCGCGGTAAATGCGTTCGATAGAATAATCTTTCATAAAGCCGCTGCCACCGTGAATTTGCAGCGAGTCGTAAGCATTCTGGTTACAATATTCGCTGGTCATTCCTTTCAAAAGCGGCGTAAAGAAGTCAGCCATCTTTTGATAGTATTTCATTTCGGCTTTTTCGTCGCTGGTAAGGGCGCGTTCTTCGCTGATGTGCATGTAGGTTTTGTAAATGTCCACAGCGCGGCCTGTTTCGTAAAGGAGTGTGCGCGAAGCGTCCAACTTGGCTTTCATGCGGGCAATCAGTTCGTAAACGGCTGGGAACTGAATAATAGGTTTGCCAAACTGTTTACGCTCGCTGGCATACGAAACGGCTTCGCGGTATGCGGCTTCGCTAACGCCAACCGACTGTGCCCCAATTCCCAAACGGGCGCCGTTCATCAGCGCCATAACGTACTTAATCAGCCCCATTTTTCGCGAACCTACCAGTTCGGCGGGTGCATCCTTGAAAACTAATTCGCAAGTAGGCGAACCTTTAATACCTAATTTGTTTTCGATGCGGCGAACAATTACGGCTTTGTGGTTGCGGTCGTAAATAAACATCGACAAGCCGCGTCCATCTTTGGTTCCCGCTTCGCTTCGTGCCAATACAAGGGCAATGTTGCCATCGCCGTTGGTAATAAAGCGTTTTACGCCGTTGAGCACCCACGAGCCGTCTGCATTTTGGGTGGCTTTGAGCTGAACAGCCTGCAAGTCGGAGCCTGCATCGGGTTCTGTCAAGTCCATTGCACAGGTTTCGCCGTTGGCAACACGTGTAAGAAAACGTTCCTTCTGATTTTCGTCGGCAAACTCGTTGATGGTTTCGGCGCAGTCCTGCAATCCCCAAATGTTTACAAAACCTGCATCGGCACGCGATACAATGTCGGCAGCCATCGTGTAGGGAACAATTGGGAAGTTCAGTCCATCGTATTTTCGCGGAAGCGTAATTCCCATCAGGTTTGCTTTGCGAAGCGCGTCGATATTCTCCTGTGTTCCGCGTGCGTAAATCACTTCGTTGTTTACAATTTGCGGACCTTCGGCGTCAACGCTTTCGGCATTGGGAGCGATGATGTCGCCGCAAATTTCGCCAATCACGTCCAGTACTTTTTCGTAGCTGTCCATTGCGTCATCGAAATTTACAGGCGCATAATCAAACTTATCTTTTTCGGCAAAGTTGCGTTCTTTGAGTTCTACTATTTTGCGCATCAACGGATGACGAAGATGGAATAGCAGGTCGGGATTATCTGTGAAAAAGTTCATATTATTTACTGTTTTTTCTGTAATACTTAATCATTTTCGGAATCACGCTCAGCGCATCGCCCGTAATCACGTAATCGGCAATGGCATTGATGGGTGCGCTGGGGTCGTTGTTGATGGCAATAATCATAGCCGATTCCTCCATACCAGCTGTGTGCTGAATCTGTCCCGAAATTCCGCAGGCAATGTACAGTTTGGGACGCACAGTTACACCTGTTTGCCCAACCTGACGCTCGTGAGGTGCAAATCCTGCATCTACGGCGGCACGCGAAGCGCCAACTTCGCCTCCGATTACTTCTGCCAAATCGTAGAGGAGCTGAAAGTTTTCTTTCGACCCCATTCCGTAACCTCCCGAAACTATGATGGGTGAATTTTTGATGTTTACGCGGCTCTTTTCGATATGACGTTCGATAATTTTAACCACTAAATCTTCGGGTTTGATGTATTTATTAACGTCGATGTTAATCACTTCGCCTTTGTGCGTTGCTGAAAATATTTCTTTTTTCATTACGCCTTCGCGAACGGTTGCCATTTGCGGGCGGCAGTCGGGATTGACGATGGTTGCTACAATGTTTCCGCCAAAAGCGGGACGAATTTGATAAAGAAGATTCGTGTAGGTTTTGCCTGCTTTTTTATCTTCGTGGTCGCCAATTTCGAGGGCGGTACAGTCGGCAGTCAATCCGCTTACGAGAGCTGACGAAATGCGCGGACCAAGGTCGCGTCCCATCGTTGTTGCACCCAGCAGGGCTATCTGCGGTTTCTGTTCGGTAAACAAACCGTTGATAACGGCGGCGTGAGGCAGCGTGGTGTAAGGCTCAAGATGAGCGCTGTTGCCTACATATACAACGTCGGCTCCGTAAGGAAAAATTTGAGTTTCGATGCCTTTCAGGTTGTGTCCAAGGGCAACCGCCTCCAGTTTGCAATTCAGTTTATTGGCAAGGGAGCGTCCTTTGGTAAGCAATTCGAGGCTTACGTCGGCAACTTTGCCCTCGTCGATTTCGCATATTACAAATATATTGTTCATAATTACTGCTTTTTTATCCGATTGTATGATTTACAATCAGTTCTTTGATTAAATCTTCAATTTCACTGTCAGAATCGGTCAGTTTTTTCGATTCTTTAGCTTGGAACACCACGTTTTCGATGGCTTTTACTTTTGTGGGCGAGCCGCTCAAGCCGAGCCATTTGGCGTCGGTTTCGATGTCGTTAACGCTCCATTCACGTATGTTGAGGTACGGACGGGCTGTTGCGAGTGTGTCGTACTCGTTGGGCTGTTCGGTGCGTTCGGTGGCGGTGCGGGCGTGTTTGTATTTCATTATGAGTTTTGCGGCACGCGGACGGCAGTCGGGCGCCGAGCTGTTAACGGTTACAACGCACGGAAGCGCACATTCTACTGTTTCAACGCCCCGTTCGAGCCGGCGTTTTACGGTTATCTTTCTGTTTTCAGCCGAAAAAATTTCTTCGGCATAAGTTATCTGCGGCAGGCTGAGTTTTTCGGCAACTTGCGGACCCACCTGTGCTGTATCGCCGTCAATTGCCTGACGTCCTGCGATAATGACATCGTACTCTTTTATTTTACGGATGGCGCACGAAATGGCGTAGGAGGTTGCCAGCGTATCGGAACCTGCAAAAGCGCGGTCGGTAAGCAGGTATCCGCTGTCGGCGCCGCGAAACATGCCTTCGCGAATAATGTCGGCAGCTCGTCCCGGACCCATTGTGAGTACTGTAACCGTACTTCCATTATATTTTTCTTTCAATCGCAACGCCTGCTCAAGAGCATTCAAATCCTCCGGATTGAAAATGGCAGGCAAAGCCGCGCGGTTTACCGTGCCATCAGACTTCATGGCATCCTTGCCTACGTTGCGCGTGTCGGGCACTTGCTTGGCAAGAACAATAATTTTTAATCCCATTGTAATAGTTTTAGAACTTGATTAAATTTCAGGGCGCAAATATAAGAATAAAATTTGAAGTGAGATGGATGGGGGAGAATTTTCGATTGGTTTTTGATTCAGGAATGTCGAGCAAGATTTTATTATTTTGATACGCTAATTTAGCTGTAAAGTGAAATTTGCGGGTATTAAGTATGTAAGTACTGATTATAATTTAGTTTATATTATTATCTTTGTATCCCATTATGGGACGAGTAAATACTCCTGTTCTAACCACCACGCAGCGTAAGGAATTAGAGACAGGACTAAAAGAAG
>JAITVO010000038.1 GCA_031285765.1 Cytophagaceae bacterium
ACAAAAATGGTTTGCAAATAACAGAGGATTCCAGTTTTAACTGTTCAGTTTTATTTATTGACAAGGGGATTAATCCCCTTGTTGCTTTTATTCGCAAATCAATTCTGTTTGAGTATATACGCAAATGAAAAAAATAGAATATCTTTAGCTTTCAAAAAAATTAATCTTGAAAAATTGCTTTAGAGAAATTGAGCGTTTTTAGAGGCATCTTTCTCTCTCAATTCTCAATTCAAAAAGTGTCGTACTTGCAGTACTTTGCGTGAATTACGTAACATGAATTATAAAATAAGACGCCTACACAAAACATTATAGTGCCAAAAATTGTTATCACGAAGATAATTCTTATTTTTGCGCTTTAAAATTAGAGCAATATTACATTATGCTTGGAAAAATCAACGAATTGACAGCCGAAATTGGCGGATTAAGTGCAAATTCAGCCGGCGAAGCTGAAGAACTCCGAATAAAATATCTCAGTAAAAAGGGTATCCTTTCACTACTGTTCGACGAATTTAAAAATGTTCCGTCGCAGGAGAAAAAGGCGGTAGGGATGGCTTTGAATCAGCTTAAGAACAGCGCTCATGAAAAGATTGAAACATTAAAGAAGCAATTCAATCAACAAAGCGATAAAGGCGAAAACATTGACTGTACTTTACCCGGAAGCCCATTCCCAACGGGAACACGCCATCCGCTTTCGATTGTTAAAAACCAAATTATCGACATCTTTGCACGTTTGGGATACACTGTTGCAGAAGGACCTGAAATGGAGGATGACTGGCACGTGTTCTCTGCGCTTAATTTCCCGCCCGAGCATCCGGCGCGCGACATGCAGGATACTTTTTTTATCGGTACAAATCCCGATATTGTGCTGCGTACACACACTTCTTCGGTTCAGGTGCGGGTAATGGAAAAGCAACAACCGCCCATACGTGCCATTTTTCCCGGAAGGGTGTTCCGAAACGAAGCAATTTCGGCGCGTGCACACTGCATCTTTCATCAGGTAGAGGGGTTGTATATTGACGAAAATGTTTCGTTTGCCGACCTGAAACAGTCGTTACTCTATTTTGCCAAAGAGATGTTCGGACAAGATACACGTATCCGTTTGCGTCCTTCGTTTTTTCCATTTACCGAACCGTCGGCTGAGATGGATATTTCGTGTAGCCTCTGCACTGGAAAAGGCTGTAACATGTGTAAAAACACAGGTTGGGTAGAAATACTTGGCTGCGGTATGGTTGACCCCAACGTGCTGGAAAATTGCAATATCGACAGTAAAAAATATTCGGGATTCGCTTTTGGGATGGGAATCGAAAGAATTACGCTTTTGAAGTACAGAATTAACGACATCCGATTGCTTTTCGAAAACGACATCCGGTTTCTGGAACAGTTCCGTACAGCCCATTAACGAGAGTGGATAATTGAGAATTACGCGAAGTAATTGACCTGAAGTCGCTTTTCTCCCCTTTTGTAAAAAAAACGGGCATTACGAAACGAAGTTTGTCATTAGCCAATTAAATATTTACGGTAAGTAATTAACCTAATTGACTGTAGAACTGTTCAAGTAGTATTTTTGAACACAGATGACACGGATAGCACAGATTTTCGTGGATTATTATACAGGTGATAATGACGTATATAAATACTGCATCCTCATATTATTTACGAGAATCCGCGTTATCCTTTTCTTTTTCGACAGCCCACAGAGAAAGGAGGAATGTTCTACACCCTAAAATAATTTCCGTTCAGCAACATCGCGTCGGCAATTACCATTGCTGCCATTGCTTCAACAATGGGGACTGCGCGTGGAACTGCGCAGGGATCGTGCCTGCCTTTGGCTTTTATCTCGACTGTTTCACCCTGCTGATTGACAGTACGCTGGCTTTGCGCGATGGTTGCCACAGGCTTAAAGGCAACATTGAAATAAATATCTTCGCTGTTTGATATACCGCCCTGAATACCGCCCGAATGATTAGTGCGCGTTCTGACTGTTCCGTTGTCGAAATAAAATTCGTCGTTGTGCTGAGATCCTTTCATCTGCGCCGAACCGAAGCCGCCTCCGTATTCAAATCCTTTTGCGGCGCTGATACTCATCATAGCATGTGCCAAAAGTGCATTCAGGCGGTCGAAAACCGGCTCGCCCAAACCTACGGGCACATTTTTAATAACGCACGAAACAATGCCGCCCACAGAATCGTTTTCGGCTTTTATTTTTTCAATGTATTGAATCATCTTTTCCGATGTTTCGCTATCGGGACACCGTACAATGCTATTTTCAACCGCTTGCAGGTTTAATTCGGAGCGCTGTTTTTGTAAAACAACAGCTCCGATGGCGGATGTGTATGCCTGCACAGTAATTCCTGTCTGAATCAGCATCTGTTTTGCCACAGCGCCAGCTACAACCCGCGCAATGGTTTCGCGTGCCGAAGCCCGTCCGCCGCCGCGATGGTCGCGAATGCCGTATTTCATCATGTAAGTATAATCGGCGTGTGAGGGACGAAAAACGTCTTTCAAATCGTTGTAATCATTCGACTGCCGGTCGTTGTTTCGCACCACAAATGCGAGGGGCGTACCGGTTGTTTTCCCCTCAAAAATGCCGGAGATAAACTCCACCTCGTCGTTTTCGTTTCGGGGAGTTGTGATTTTGGACTGACAGGGGCGGCGGCGGTTAAGTTCGTGCTGAATAAAGTCCAAATCGAGCATCATTCCGGGCAATGCGCCATCAATAATGCCGCCAACGCCATTTCCGTGCGATTCGCCAAACGAGGTGAGCCTGTATAAAGTTCCGAATGAATTGCCTGCCATAAGAGTTTTTCTAACATTTATGGCAGCAAAAATAAGTTATATGCAAGAAAAAAGCAATAACTTGAACCACGATTCTTAAAAGATTTACAGGATTCTCAAGATTGTCTTAACTGTGATTTAATTGATTAACTCATGTTACGCAAAACAGCCTTTTCAAGGCTATCAAAAATAATACGGCGTAACATAAATTACCGGTACCACCTATTTCTCGCGTTCAAAGCGGATATATTTCAGGTCTGCCTTGAGTTTGGGGGCGGCGCGGAAACATATTCTCTTAGCCTTCACACAGCGCGGCGTACACTCTTCGAGCGTGTCGAAACCATCACTGCTTGCCGATACCGACAGCAAGCCCAGTCCATCAAGGCGAACGGTGTGCCCGTCGTGCAAATACTGTTTTACCAAACTCGACAGCCCAACGAGTGTAGCAAGCACATCGCCTTCGGATAAAGAACTGCGTTGCGCAAGGTCGAGGGCAAGCTGTGTAGAGCTTATTTCGCGTGAATGAATGGGCACGGCATAGTATTTTGCAGTTTTGTCGCCCAAGCCGCTGCGTTTTGTCCTTACTCTGTATTTAAAAGCCATCGTGTATAATGTTATGTTTCGTGCTTATATTTGTTTGCAAAGGTAGTGTTGTTTTTTATATTAGATGTATATCTACTATATTTTCAGATGTACATCTACGCAATATTCAGATGTACATCTACGCAATATTTAGATGTACATCTAAGCACTAATAAGATGTACATCTAAATAAATTTTCGACGTTGCCTTTTACTGTTTTTGTACCTGCATGTTTATAAATTTGTAAGGAGG
>JAITVO010000217.1 GCA_031285765.1 Cytophagaceae bacterium
AAGGTCAGAATTGAAATCCGTTTTTTTGAAAAACATCTGTAACTAACTAAATTTAAAATATTTCAAAGAACACTTTGTGTTTTTAATGGGACAGCAATGACTGCGACCCATAAAGTATAGCTTGAATGATTAGAGTTGCAAAGATAAATATTATTCGTGTAATTTAAAAATGTAATTTATATAAAATGATAATAATGCATGTTGCACAAACATAAGTACCCAACATAAATTAATTGATACAGTCATCTTACCACAAAGAACACACAAAGCTCACAACAACACTGTGCCGTTATAAACAACTTTGTGCTCTTTGTGGTTTATGGTTTACTTGCGGTGTAAATTAATTTTTGATTCATACTTATGAAAATTCGTTTTTTCTAAAACACCAAAGGCTGTAATACTTAATTTGCGTAAAATAACGGTTCACAACTATTTTCGTTTGCTTTTTCGTTGTATATAAACTATTTTTGGCGGCTGTTTAACAAAAGAAGTTGTACTACAAACTCCTTTATTCTAAGGAAATAAAAAATTAAAGCATTAGTAATTATGAAAAAAAAGTGGAAATTACTGATATTCGTCGGAATTATATCCGCCGCCCTTGCAGTCTATTATTTTGTTACGCGCGAAACGGAAAAAGACCCCAGTGTGGTGCAGGTCGAAAAAGGCGTATTTGAGATGACGGTATCAAGCATGGGCGAGCTCGAAGCGTTGGTTTCGGAGCAAATTACTATTCCCGACATTATGATGAACCTCGACTGGCGGCTGCGGATATATGAACTTCCCATCAGCGACATCGTAAAAGAGGGAACCATCGTAAAAAAAGGCGACTATGTAGCGTCGCTCAACCCCATGCAGGTTGAAGAACAGTTGAAAACCAGAGCAGAAGAGATGGTTACGCGCGAGGCGGAACTCGAAAATGCCAAGATTGACAGTTCGCTCGTCCTTACCGAAGCTCGCGACGGCATTCGCAAAGCAAAAGACAATGTGCTCGACAAGGAAATCAGAGTAGAGCAGTCGATTTACGAATCGCAGGCAGTGCAGCGTCAGGCGCAGATTAGTCTGGAAGTGTCGCAACGAAATTTTGAACAGGCAGAGCGTAATTACATTCGATTGAAAAGAAGGCACGAAATGCAGGTGGAGCGTGCGCAGGAACGCTTAGACCGACTGTTAAAAGACATTTCAACCCTCGAAGAGGTGAAGCGTACAATCATCATCCATGCACCTGGCGACGGCTTGGTGGTGTACGAAAGAGATTACAGCGGAGAGAAAATCAAAGTTGGCTCGTATGTAAGCCGCTGGAATCCGTTTATTGCCATGCTTCCCGATTTATCCACAATACAGTCGGTTACTTACGTGAAAGAAATCGACATTTCAAAAATCAAAGCAGGGCTTGCCGTCCGTTTGAAAATCGACGCCTTTCCCGAAAAAGAGTTTATTGGCAAAATTACCCGCGTTGCCAATGTTGGACAGGAAATAGCAGGGCAGTTTCTTACCGGATTCAAAGTAGATATAAAAGTTGAACCCGCCGGCGAAACCCTGTTGCCCGGTATGACTTCGACCAACAACATTGTTGTGCAGAGTTACAGCGATGTGCTTACCCTTCCGCGCCCCGCCATATTTTCAGCCAGCAACCGGTTCTTTGTTTACAAGCGCGAAGGCTTGTCCACCGTTAAACAGCAGGTTGCCATAGGCGGCGAAAACGAAACGCACGTATTGATAGCTGGCGGGCTCGAAAAAGGCGACCGCATACTGATGCATCCGCCCAAAAATGCCGACGAACTACAGCTTGCCGAGCTAATTGATGAAGGAGCTTGAACAATGCTGTGTAAAACGCACGGAATTGTACTCAACCACACGCGGTATGGCGAATCAAACGCCATATTTCATATATTTACACGCGAGCTGGGGATGCAAAGCTACATGGTGAATGGTGTTTTTGGGAAAAAAAAAAGAGACAAAGCCCTGTTACTTCAGCCGCTCTGTATACTCGAACTCGAAGTTTATCACAAGGATAACAAAGACATTCAGCGCATCAAAGAATTTAAACTCGCCCGCCATTTCGAGCGCCTTCCTTTTGTGCAGGAACGGCGAGCACAACTGTTTTTCGTTGCCGAAATTCTGTTACGCATTTTGCGAAACGAAAACGCCAATCATCCGCTCTACGATTTTATAACCGAATCCATTCTCTTTTTGGATTCAGACTGCGAAGGCATCGAAAACTTTCATCTCTTTTTTCTATTCAAACTTACAAAATATCTCGGTTTTTATCCGAACAACGCACATGCCGGCAAACTTGCGTTTTTCGACTTTCACGATGGTAACTTTGCAGAGCACGAGCCACAGCATCCCTATTTTATTCCACCCTCCGAAGCGCAAATATTCAACCGGCTCTTTTCGTGTAGCAACAGCACCCTCAAGCAACTTGCCGTAAATGTAAACGAGCGAAGGATTCTTCAAAAATCGCTCCTCGCACTTTACGACAGGCACTTTGCGGGACTGGGAAAACTGCGCACGGTGGATGTGCTGCCCGAATTGTTTTAATTTTGTACCCAGCATAAATTAATCGATACATTCTTTTACCGCAAAGTTCACAAAGAACACACAAGGCTCACAACACCACAGTGTCCTTTGTGAACAACTTCGTGCTCTTTGTGGTTTACTATTAGTGTAAATTAAGAATCTGTTTGAATTAAATATTCCTTATCAATCTTCTAATATTGGTCATAATAATAAACACTATTGAATTTTCAATTTTTCTCTCATAGTATTTAGAACAGCGTCTGTTATTGAGGATCCATGCGATTGATCTTTCAACAATCCACCGCTTTTCATGGATTTGTATTTTGCCCTTTGTA
>JAITVO010000255.1 GCA_031285765.1 Cytophagaceae bacterium
GACAAAGGATAATCTGGCATACGCCTTGAACAGATGTATGGCAGGTATGGGAACAGGGCATAAAATAAATTTCTCGCATTGGAAAAATAATTTAAACTAATTTATGTTGAGTACTTAAACGTAATCCCTGCATGCATATACTCAAACAGAATTGATTTGCGAATAAAAGCAACAAGGGGATTCATCCCCTTGTCAATAAATAAAACTGAAATCCTCTGTTATTTGCAAACCATTTTTATTTGAGTATAACATTTTGGAAGTGGAGAATTGAGAGTTATAGCATTTTTTTGTCGTGTACTGTGAAAAATTACTAATCAGACCTCATTTGATTGGCAAAACCACTTTCACTTTAGTATAATCTTAGCCATTTCGTAACATAATTGCAAACCCTTTGTAATACATTCAAATTACCTTTGCGTCGAACTTTCAACTCTTAACAGAACATTTACTTACAGGCAAAAAACATCAACTTTTACTGCGATAATTTCCATGTATTGAAAAACATCAGCACGAAAATGGAGGCGAATACGGTGGTTACTTGTTCCGCTTAAAAATATACTCAATGAACAACCAATCCTTACAATCCGAACTGAAATCCGACCTCGACTGTTTCCTTGCGCAACAGTTGGAAAAGTATCCGCGCAAAGACCTTTTGAAGATTGACCTTCACTGCCACGACTGCAACAGCGACGAACCTGATGAACTTATCGGTCGCATCCTTAACGTTCCCGAAACGTGGATTCCGACCCAACGAGTGGTGGAGGAGCTGGAGTTGAACGGCTGCGAGGCAATTACCATTACCAATCATAACAACGCCCGCTCGTGTTACGCTTTGCGCGATAAGGGTGCGGACGTGCTGACGGCTGCCGAGTTCAGCTGCATGGTTCCCGATTTCAATATCGGTATTCATGTGCTTGCCTACGGTTTTACGCCCGAACATGAAAAACGGCTTGATAAACTTCGCCGCAACGTTTATGCCTTTCAGGAGTACACCTGCGCTAACGACATTCCTACAATTTGGGCGCATCCGCTCTATCATTACGCGGCTGACAGGATGCCGCCGATGGAATTTTTCGAGCGGATGCTGCTTATCTTCGAGCGGTTCGAAATGCTCAACGGACAGCGCGATACGTGGCAAAATATGTTGGTAAAGGAGTGGATTGGCGGCGTTACGCCCGAAATGATTCAACAGCTGGCAGCAAAGTATAGCATCGACCCCGCAATGTATTGCCGCAATCCGTACAGGAAAGCCCTTTCGGGAGGATCGGACAGCCATGCTGGGTTCTTCGCAGGATTAACCGCAACGTATCTCTACATCCCAAACCTCGCCGAAAGGCTAAAAATAACAAGCCGCTCGCAGCTTGCGCTGGAAGCCATCCGCAAAAGCGATATGATACCATGCGGCTCGCATCAGAACTCCGAAAAACTGACAATTGCATTCTTGGATTATGTGTGCCAAATTGCGCTCAATTACCGCGACCCCGGATTGCTTCGGATACTTCTGCACAAGGGTAAAAACGGCGACAAAGCGATTGCTCTGTTTGCGTCGAACGCCTTTGCCGAGATGCAGCGGCACAAGGTTACGATGTCGTTTGTCGAAATTTTTCACAACTGCTTACTGGGCAAATCGCCGTCGATGCTGAAAAAGTTTGTTGTATCGTCGTCGTACAAGCCTGTGTTCGAGGATGTGGTGAAGATGGCAAAGGAGCATCAAAGCGGAACGGGCATTATTGCCGAAGAGTATTACCGCTCAATTTATTCTATCAACAGCCATTTGAACGAGTTACTGTTTTCTCGGCTGGCTAAAAAAATTGCCAAAACCAAGTGGGCGAAGCAGGCGGACGCGCCAAACATTGAGCGGTTGATTGCGCAGGTGGAACTGCCGAGCTGTATTCGCGCCTATACCGAAATGCGCGGAAAGGGTAATAGCGGTATCAATTTGGAGGAGTTTTTGGACGGATTGTCGTTTCCCTTTTTAGCATCGTCGCTGCTGCTGTCGGCACACTTTACGAGCGCCCGCGTGCTGTTTAACACACGTCCGTTTCTGAAAGAATTTTCGGTGCGGCTCGGCAAATACCGCCATTCCGAACGCGCTCTTTGGCTCACCGATACTTTTGAAGACCGCAACGGCGTATCAACTGCCCTGCAAGCGATGCTCCGCGAAATTAAACGCCGCAACCTGCCTGTCGATTTGCTTGTGTGTAGCAATACGCTTGAAGCGGACGACCATCTGATTGTACTGAAGCCCGTGTGCGAGTTTCAGATACCGTTTTACGCCGACCAGCCCGTGCGCGTACCGAATTTTGTGGAGCTGCACAATCTTTTCCACGAGCGGGAATACGACCGCGTTATTTGCTCTACCGAAGGCATCATGGGCGCTATGGGATTGTATTTGAAACATGCGTACTCGGTTGCCGCAAGTTTTTTTATTCATACCGACTGGGTGATGTTTTGCCGCAAAACGCTGAATTTCGACGCCCACAATCTGAACCGCATCCGCCGCATTCTGCGCTCGTACTACGGCGCTTTCGACCGCGTATTTGTGCTCAACAGCGACCAGCGAAAATGGCTCACGGGGCGCGAAATGAATTTCGACGAAAGTCGCGTATGCCTCACTGCACATTGGGCTGACGCAATATTTAGCCCCGTAAGCGCATCGAAAAAAGAGGCGTTTGGTATCAACAATTCCCAACCTGTAATGCTTTATGTGGGCCGGGTGAGCAAGGAAAAGGGTGTGATGGAACTGCCGCGCATATTTAAAGGTGTAAAAAAGTTGCATCCCAACATTGCTCTTGCAGTAGTGGGGCATGGTCCTGCGCTGGACGAACTGAAAACGGAGCTGCCCGATGCCATTTATCTCAACTGGGTGCAGCACGAGCAACTGCCTGCAATCTATTCGGCTGCCAACGTGCTGGTGTTTCCATCGAAATTCGACACATTCAGTTGCACAGTACTCGAAAGCCTTAGTTGCGGCTTGCCCGTGGTGGCGTACAACACCAAAGGCCCGAAAGATATTATTGACGATGGCGTGTGCGGATATCTTGCAAACACTGTTGAGCAAATGATTGAACGAGTCGCCGCTGCCATCCTTGCCAACTCATCTGTACAGATACAAATGCGCAAAGCTGCCGTAGCACGCGCCGCTAATTATGATGTGGATAAAATTGTGGAGCAATTTATGGGAGATGTGGGGCTGAATGGATAGGTATGCAAATGTATAACCGACAATTATCCGTTTTTACGGTATTTTATCGCCCGCACAACCGAAACAACAGCATTTATATACTGTTTTCTCATAATCCTCATTGCAATAAATTTACTTTGTGAATGTGGCAACGCACATATTGTGTTCCTTATTTTTGTTTCATCCATCATTCATCCATAATTTCTCGTTCAAAACTTTTTTTGATAATCATATTGTGTGCGTTTTTTTAACAAAAACGCATCATTACAATGCGCAGTTGCACAAAAACAGGTCAAAAATTCTTTTTGATAATAACATTACGCGTTTGTGCTTTGCAAAAATTCTTTTTTACAAAGCGCAAGCGCGTAAATGCACTGACAAAATCTGTTTTTGCGAGTCGCAAGTGCATTACAATGCTATCAAAATTCTTTTTTACGAATCGCAACCGCACTGACGCTTCGTCAAAAACTTTTTTTACAAGTCGCGCATGCTCTGTAATGCTATCAAAAAGAATTTTGATTAGACTTTGGTGCACTTGCGATTTATAAAAACCGATTTTTGTCCGTTTTTGGCGTCATCATCTCTTCAGCAATGTTGTTATCGGCGTTTTTTTGTGGCTCACATCCTTTGCGAACTACTTTTTTTACAGAATTTTAATCTGTCGGTTCTTTCCATTATTATACATAATAAAGGGAACCTCTAAAAACTCCAATTTCTTCGTTATGCTTCGGACGATAAAATGCTCATTTACGTTCATGTAAACTGCGCTTTTATCGCCTCGCAAGCCTCGAACTTTGAGTTTTTAG
>JAITVO010000331.1 GCA_031285765.1 Cytophagaceae bacterium
GGGGAGACCTTTCCGGTGACTTGTGGTGCAACAATAAAGTCATCCTCGATCGTCATTTTGCCCCAATCGCTTACCGTTGTTTTATCCTTTGCGCGGACATAAATCTGTCTACTTGTTTCTAATGATACATTGCTAATTGTTACTGAGTTTGTATCGGTCGATACCAATACAGTGTTATTATAAACAACGTCATAGCCCGTCGCCCCCGGCACCGTATCCCACGCGATACTGATTGTGTCGGAATTCCGCGCGATTTCGAGGATGTTTTGCGGGGTTTGTAAAAGCCTTTTTAAAATAAATATGCCGCTGTCATAATCGAAGACTTCTTCTATACTATCATCAATTATAGCGTCCGGATAATTCGCAAAAGAGGTGTTATAATGCGCTATCGACACATCATAATCCGATTGATCCACGACGCCATTTGCATTGTAATCGAACGTCGCAATATCAAATCCCCATTGTGCCATAAGTTCTTTATCAGCGCCAATGTAATTAAACAAAGCGTTGCTGTCAAAGTTTTCAACCGTTCCGTTGCTGTCTATGTCACCCGGCCACAATGTAAATATCTCCTCATTAGCAGATGGTTTTATGTACATTGTGTCTTCGAAAATATGTACTTCTTGCGTCCGCATCATATGCCCTGGCCGATAAAGCAACAACGCATAATCCCCTGTTGGGACATCGTTGAATGTAAACGTTCCGACTCCTGGTGTGGCATCCGGCTTAGCGATTGTTTGCATGTATACATGCCCCATATCATCTGTACGTCTTAATTCTACAAGTGTATCATAATCGCTTAAAAATACCGGGCCATTGCCGATGTCGTTGTAAGCGACGGGAGCGACTTTTCCGGTGACGGTTTCAGCGCCCTGTTTGGCAAGAGAAAATTTTTCCGGCTCATTTTGCAAAAAAGCGAGATCCGTATAGTTCAATGCGCCCGGATAACTTGTGAATTCTGCACCCATATTGTCAATAAGTGTATCTAGTTCCGACTCATCAAGAGTTCCGTCGCCATTAAAATCGGTTTTGAAAAGCGCACTACCTGACTTGTTTTCGTATTCCATGGAATGCATATAGATCTGAGAGTCTGCATCATCGACGACACCGTTAGCGTTGATATCACCGGGAATTAAACTGAATATTTCTTCATTATTCGGCGGTTTCAAAGTAGTTGTAGCGCTCTTTACAACTGTAACATCCATCGTCCGCAGCAAGTACCCCGGCCGGGATAAAAACAAGCCATATTCCCCCGCAGGCACATTTTCGAACGAAAACGTCCCAACACCTGTTGTAGTATCCGGTGCGGCGATTGTTTGCATGAATGTCGTTTCAAGTTCGCCTGTTTTTCTTAATTCCACGATCGTATCGTAACCTTTTAAAAAGGTTTTGCCCTTGCCAAGATCATCGTAAACGATCGGAGAGACTTTGCCTGTGAGAAGCTCCGCTTCCGGAGGATCGTATGAAATTGCCACACCCGGTGCCAGAGGAACATAGTTAACATCCCATATCATTGTTTTTAAAGTCACATTTACAGCGTTTGAAGGAATTGTCATCGAATTCTGAACTGTTTGTACCGTCGCTGAAGAATTCGCTGTACTTGTCAGAATCATGCGGCCTCGGCTATCGTATAGACTTAATATGAACACAAAGTCTTTAGGCACTCCATTATTAGCAGCTACGCCAAGAATTGTTTGACCTTCGGTGCCTTTTAACTTTGTGAGTTTCGATCCGTTCACTGTAAGCGATATCTCAAAGTCTTGAATTGGCGCCGCCGCGCTTCTTAAAGTCATCGAATTTGATCTCGCATTTAGAGTGGAGACCGTGGGGGGACTACCAATCACAGCCGGTTCTGTCAGAAGCGAAAATGTGCTTTGATCCGCAACCGCCGCTTTCATATACATACCCTCTGTATTCTGAGGAATACCCATAGTCGCAGTGACTGATTGTAGATTATCGGTGGTGTAAGAACTGACAACGCTTGCAATACTTCCGTCCTTGTTATGAAGAATGGAAATCAGCATGAAATCCTTGTCCCCTCCAGACTGAACAGCTGATATATTAACCGTTTTTCCTGCTGCACCATCAAGATTTGTTATTTCTGATCCGTTCAATGAGAACTTAATTTGAAATGCCGGCACATTCGTATTCGCGTTGAGTTGAGTGCCGTTTGTTTGTGCCGCCAGTGCTTGCGGTACATAAAGACCGTTCATCATTCCAATCATCATGATGAACGCAAAGAGTAGTCCTAAAATTCTTTTAGCTCGTTTTTGCATCAAAAAATCAATCCCCTTTTCATTTAGAATATTGTGTCGGTTGTTATGATCGTTGCTACGTTCCTCCTCTCTAAAGTGAAGTTATAAAAAGCGCAAAAAAATAAAGCCTGTTGTCGCATTTAATAGTGTAGAAAAACATCGTATAGTATAACTTTTTTTGCGTTTTTATCAATAATATTGTCGTTAGGTTTTGTGCGCAGAGCTTTTTTAATGGTTCATTTTTAATTTTATTGCCGTAGAACGGCTTGTTTTATTTTTTAAAAATTAAATAAAATATATGAATGAATTATTCTAAACATTCAAACTGATCCTGGTTTGTTTGGAAAATATCTAGAATGTTTGTTTGAATAATTTGAAATGAACTCATGATAATGTGTTACTGCCTGCGGACTCTAATACCATCAAACAGCCGAAATCGTTGGGCAAGCAGGCGCGGTTGCATGCAATATATAGTGGATTAACGCGTAAAAGGACCGAAAACTCCACCCAGCCTACCCAGCAAGCCAACGTGGAATTTTCGGACTAATTAAAGCATAAACCACTATAATTCCATAGCTCAATAAGCCTAGCCCTTGATAACCTTCACAATTTTACGCTGATAATCCCCGCGCGACAAATCCACGGCATAACCCGCTTCCGACAATTCCTCTTTCAGCAGCGCCAACCCCTCAGCTGCCTCTGATCCGGCAATGCGCTTGTTGTCATAAATATGATAACTCTCCCGCACTTCCTGCGGCGAAAGATTTGGCATCACAACGTTCGCGCCCGCTGCTATCCCGAGTATCCGCCCCTGCGGATGCAGGCTCGAAAGCGCCGTCGTCGCCGGAAGTAATGCCTGCGGCAGCGTCAGCCGCGTGATCGCAAGCATTGCAAGCGTGGCTTGTACTGAACCGGCGGGCTCTCCGCAAAATGGTGTCTCATGGTGCGGCAGAAAAGGGCCGATGC
>JAITVO010000010.1 GCA_031285765.1 Cytophagaceae bacterium
AGAGAGATTGGCTTGGCAGGAAACAAACTTGAGGTAAAAGCCTCGCAAAATGAAATAGGATTGGTAGTCAAATTTTAATTATAGAGCTATGAAAAGATTGATTTTGACATTTATTCTACTTATCCCTGTTGTTTTTTTTGCACAGGAGCGTAAAATAAAGTATATCGGCGGGGGAATATCAATTTATGGCAATACCGATGCGGATGCTTTGGAAATAAGCATTTCGCCCGAAGTGGGCATTTATGTTTCAAAACACGTTAGCATAGGAATTGTTTTAACACACTCTTCTTACACCTACAAAGAGCCGTCGGAGAGTTTTCAAACAAGTAGTTTAAATTCAATGTCCGCTTACTGTCGGTATTATTTTTCAGACATGTCGCCATTTAATTTTTTTGCCGATTTTAGCGCTGCCTGTGCTACAACAGACAGCCTGTATCAAAAAATACTCAATTTAAACAGAAATAAGAATGGCGTAGAAATAGGGATTAAACCCGGATTCTCATTTGCATTAACCGATAATATAAAACTTATTTCCAGAATTGGATTTTTAGGCTATCGAAAAGATTATATGAACAAAAGTTCGGTTATCGGCTTTGGCGCTAATTTGAATGATTTGAGCTTTGGGATAATTTGGAGCTTGTGAGATTTATGTTTATTGCAAAAAAGGGACTTTTTATAGTCCCCTTTTTTGTTTCGATATATATGATTTTTATCATACATGTAGAATTATTTGTAAATAATCTAATTTATCACTATCTTGCGCCCTAATTTAAACACAAAAAATCATGGAAGAGTTATACATTAACGAACAAAAAGTTGACATCGGCGAAGCGCTAATAACAATGAAGTATCAAAGTAATATCTTGGGCGATATAGATGCAATTTTAAGCAGTTATACTTATACGATTCAGTGCCCAAAAACTGCAAACAACACACAGATATTTGCGCAATCCGACATGCCTTCGCAGGCAACGAGTAATCGTATTTTGCGCCGGTATAACAATGCGAAATATTACCGCAATGGCATTGAAATATTTGTTGGCAAAGCGTTAATGCTTGAGGCAACAGCCAAAAGTTTCAAAATTTTTCTCAAATGGGGGGAGTTAGAGGAATTAGTAACATTTTTGAACGAATCAGTCAATCTCAACGAGGCATTCGACCAGTCGTTTGCAATGCTTTGGAATCAGGATTCAGTAGGCAACTATAATGCCGACAACAGTGCCGGATTTTTTCCTTACGAAACACCCGCTTTTAACGGTGATATATTCAACACTCATCCGTCCGTCCGCTTCTCAAAAATCATCTCACTTATCGAAGAAAAATCGGGCTTGCAGTTTATTTTTTCGCCATCTATACAGCAAAGGCTGCGCAATACCGTGCTGCTGTGCAATACAAAAAACGATACAAAAGAATCCAGTTATTTATACAGCTTAATTGCAAATATCACAGGGGATGTAGCAACGGAGGGAAGCATTAGACGGCGATTTCAGTTCAATGCCTCATCAGTTAGTAACGCATTCAAAATCGAAAATGGATTTATATATTCAACAAGAAACATAGATAAAATAACGCTCGAAATAAACATTTCAACGGTACAATATTTCAATATAAATTCAGGTGAGTTTTTTATAGTAAATGACGCAGGTGATAAAGTTTTTTCGGCTCCAATGTTAAAGTCAAATGATGGACTCTCGCTTTATTTGCTTAGAGGACAAATTGAAATTGAGGCCAAATTATATGCGGGTACAATTTTATATTGCTATATGGAAGCAATAGTGAATGGGGGAATGATTAGTCCGCGACCGAATAAGGGAGGATACATAAATATCAATCAATCATACAATGATGACGACTTTGGCGAAGTCCCATTTCCCGGCTGGTTCCCCGTTTACGCCAACCTTCCATCAATAAGCACTAATGACTTTATAAAGTCCATCGGCTGGATGTTTGGCTTGTATGCCACCCGCAGGCTGTCGGATGCAAAAAACATTGTGCGCTTCGAGCCTGTCGACGTGCTTTACGATAATAAACCCCGCGCCGTCAGTTGGGGCAATAAAGTAATAAATCGCGATAGCCTCACACCGTCGAGCCTCAAATATCGCCGCGACGGAATGGCGCAAAAAAACAAACTGACATACAAAGAGGATGTTGTACTTTCGGTAGCTGCAATAACCGTTAACGACGAAACGCTTGCCCGCAGCGTCGATTTAATTACATTGCCTTATGCAGCCAGCCGCAATAACACACAGGGAATGGCTTTAATACCGCAATACATATATGAAAATGGAGATTTCCAATTTGTAGAAGTAGCGCCCCGCGCGTTAAATGTCGTCAACGACAGCGGTCCCGAATTTCTTAATTTCGACACCCTCGATTTTCCCACACTTGTCGCCAAATACTACACAGGCTTTCAAAAAATGATGCTGCACCCTGTTGTAATGACCGAAATTTTCCGGCTAACCGAACTCGACCTGAAAAACCTCGATTTCACCATACCGGTTTATCTCGAACAGTACGGCATGTATTATGGTATCATCAGCATACAGGATCAGGAGGGTATTTGCGAAGTCCAATTGTTACAGTTGTAAGCCGTTTTTCTACAAAGTTTCTACAAAATACCGGCAAATGGATGTAATATAGTGTGTTATAGAGTGTATGCGGATTGCAGGAAAAACAAGCCGACACGCTGCCGTGAGCACCAAACGGAGCGTAGCGGAGTGGGCTGGAGCGCAAACGGCAGGTGTGGCGACGGTGCTTGCAAGGGCGGCGAAAAAATACTACCCGAAGCG
>JAITVO010000046.1 GCA_031285765.1 Cytophagaceae bacterium
GTAACTTACATTTTTAAGCAACGGTTTTATTCGGTGGATTATAGAAGTCCACTTGATAAAGCTGTTTTGTTCTCACAACTGCAAAAATTCTATGTATCATTTTGTTTCTCACATTATTCACGATTAAACATTTATTTTTGCCCTCTTCCAATTTTCGTTCATAATATTTTTTTACATTTGGGTCATGCCTGATAGCACATTGTGCTGCTTGAGTGAGCAGTGCTTTTAGCTTTTTATCTGCCAAACGACTGACCCTTGGCTGGCTGTGGATGCTCGTTCCAGACTGCCTGCAAAATGGAGCCATTCCAGTATAACAGGCAAATTGCCGGCTGTTCTCAAAACGACTGAAATTCTGCGTGGCAACCAAAATTGCAACCGTATTTATAAGTGCAATTCCCTTAATGGAGCTGACAAGTGTATAATTTTCCTGCAATCTTTCATTGCTCATAATCTGTTTGAGCATCAGTTTTTCCACCTCTTTTATTTTTTTATTTATTCGCTCAATGTCTTTCTGAGACTGTTCATAAATGTATCGTATCGAGCCGTTGAGTTTCTCTGCATCACCTTCCTGATTTCCACAGCCGAAACCAGCAAAACATGCTTGTTGCTTACCAGTCTTTCGCGAAAAGAAAGCAGAAGTTCAAGCGATTTCAATGATTTATCCGGCAACTGATACAATCTTGCTTTGTCCTGATAACGACAGGCATAAAGCACTATTTCGCGACTGTCTGTACGGTCGTTTTTCTCCCGCTTAATACCGCCCGAAAGTTTGATTTGCAAAAGATTTTCCAACCAAAGAAACAGCTCTTTTCTGGTTAAAAATTCACTCAGGCAAACACTGTACAAGCCCGTATATTCGCCGCAGAAAAGCCACTTTTCACAAGGTTCTTCCGTTAGCGTCTTAATCCACTTTAACAGAGACGTGCAGCCATCTCTGCTGTTTTCAAACTGCCGATAATCTGCCGCCTGCAGATTAAGCTGATGTATTACAGATACATCAAAGGTTTTTTTTGAAAAATTAATTCCAATAAACAATGCTTTTCTCATACTTTTATCATTCTATTATCAGGATTGATTTAACCGAAAACTGTTGTGTACTAAAATCTTAAATAGGCTAATAGCCTAACATTCTATTCAGCATCCTCAGTTTGACTGACAGCGGTCTTATTCCGCATATAGACTTTAATGTCTTGTTATGAAAAAAGTTTACCGCCGTCAGTCGGTTAAATCTCCCTTTTTTACAACAAAAGTAAGATTCAATCCTCGATATTTTTACACCGCAAACTTAAGGCTATGAAGATTCAGCCTTTTCAAGGCTATCAAATGTAATACTATGTAACATGAGTTATATATTATTTTATGGCGGCAAACTTACAGTTTTTCCGTTGCGTTTCTATACTTCCTTTTTTGCATCATCTCATACACCACAGGTACAATATACACATTCAGTAGTGTAGATGTTAGCAACCCGCCAAGAATTACTACCGCCATGGGACTTTGAATTTCGTTGCCTGCCTTGTCGCCTTGAAAAACGAGCGGCAAAAGGGCTAAGGCGGTGGTGAGGGCGGTCATCAGTATAGGGGTTAATCTGTCCTTTGAACCCTCCAAAATTAAATTACGAATTGGAGAGGAAACATCGTAATTCGTAATTCGTAATTCGTAGTTGGACACAAGCAGTATCCCGTTCCTTGTAGCAATTCCAAACAGTGTAATAAATCCTATAATAGAAGGAATGCTTACAATGCCCGATGTGAAATAGACTGCCAGCACGCCACCTATCAGCGCCAGCAACAGGTTGAGCAGTACGATTGCCGAGAGGGCGAGGTTTTTAAATTCGGCGTAGAGCAGCAGGAATATAACGGCTATTGACAGCAGCGAGGCTATCAGCAGAGTGCGCGAGGCGTTGGCGGCGCTCTCAAACTGCCCGCCGTATTCAATGCGGTAGCCTTCGGGCAATCTTATATTTTGGCTTATGTTTGCACGGATGTCTTCGACAACGCTTTTGAGGTCGCGTCCCGATACGTTGGCTGATACCACAATTTTGCGCTGCACGTTTTCGCGGCTTATGGAGTTGGGACCGCCTACCGAAACAATATCGGCAACTTCTTCGAGAGGAACTTTGCGCCCGCTCCCTATATCAATCAATGCCGATTTTACCTGCTCAATGCTTTCGGTGTAGTTTTGGTTGAGGCGCAAAATCAGTGGAAAACTGCGCTGACCTTCGTAAATGTCGGTCAGTTTTTCGCCCGCAAAGGCAAGATTTACAAAGTCGTTAAACTGCTGCATCGAAATTCCGTAGCGGGCAAGCATATTGCGGTTGGCGCGTATTTGCAACTGCGGCGTTTCGGTTTGCTGCTCTACCGATACATCAACTAATCCTTCAATATCGGTAATGGCGTTTTGAATTTGGTTGCCCATCATAAACAGCGTGCTTAAATCGTTGCCAAACAGTTTTATGGCAATGTTGGCGCGTGTTCCCGACAGGATATGGTCAATGCGGTGTCCCAGCGGTTGCCCTACGGTGGCGGCTATGCCCGGAATGTTTGCCAACGTTCGGCGCACTTCTGCCATAAATTCTTCGCGGTTACGGCTGTTTAATGTAAAGTTTACGTCAATTTCGGCGCTGTTGGTCGATTGCGAATGTTCGTCTAATTCGCCTCTGCCGGTGCGCCTTGAGGTGCTTACCACTTCGGGGATTGCCAACAGTTCAGTTTCTATCAGATTACCCACCTTGTTGCTTTCTTCTAACGATACACCCGGCTTGGTTACGGCTGAAATGGTGAGCGAGCCTTCGTTAAATTCGGGCAAAAAACTTTGTCCCATCGTAAAAAACAATCCAACACTTACTGCAAAAGCGGTGATGGCAGGCAGCAGTATTTTCCGTTTGTTGTTCAATACCCACGCCAGCGAAGCGCCATAAGCGACGGTCAGCTTTTGCGTAAGCCAGCTCTCTTTTTTGTTTCGGGCAAGGTGCTTGTCGCCCGAAAGCATAAGGCGGCACAGGAGTGGTGTAACTGTCATGGCTACTATGAGCGACATAAACAGCGATACCATATAAGCCACACCCAACGGCTTTAACATGCGCCCCTCCATTCCCGAAAGAAAAAACAGTGGTACAAAGGCTACAATAATTATCAGCGTGGCGTTAAGTATGGAAGTGCGGATTTCGGCGGAAGCCTGAAACACAGTATTAAATACTGTGTCGCGCTCCTCACGTGGTTTGCGATAATTTTGCCGCAGGCGTTTGTAAACATTTTCGACATCAATAATGGCGTCGTCAACCAGCGAACCTATGGCAATGCACATGCCGCCAAGGGTCATGGTGTTGATGTTCAATCCCAGCAGGTAAAGCACAATAACCGTTCCCAGCAGCGACAGTGGAATGGCTACAATGGAAATAACCGTTGTGCGGAAACTGCCCAGAAACAGAAACAGAATGACGATAACAAACACAGCTCCTTCCAATAGCGCACTGCCTACATTGTTTACCGATGCTTCGATAAAATCGGCCTGACGGAAAATTTTGGTATCCATGCGTACATCGGCGGGCAGCGACTGCTGAATGTCTGCCAAGTTGCGCTCAATGTTTTCGGTAACGTTGAGGGTATTTATGTTGGGCTGTTTCGATACCGAAATAATAACGGCAGGCTTTGCATTTTGCGAGGCATAACCCATTTTTACAGCACTGCCAACAACCACTTCGGCAACATCGGAAACCACAACAGGCTTGCCGCTGACGGTTTTAATGTAGGTGCTGCCCAACTCTTCGAGGTCGTTGGTGCGCGCCATGCCGCGCAGAGCGTATTCATTGCCAAAGTCGCGCAGTATGCCGCCTGTGGAATTGTTGCTAATGGAGCGACCCGTCTGTGCAAGTTCGTCAATAGTAACGCCATAAAAATTCATCAGTTGTGGGTTGGCAAGAATTTGATACTGTTTGTAGTCGCCGCCAATGATTGTAACCGCCGACACGCCACCTGTGGCAAGTATGGCGGGCTGCACCACCCATTCGGCAATGGTGCGCAAATCCATTAACGTTGTAGGGGCGAAAGATTTTTCGCCCGTATCTTCCACCGTTAATCCGATAAAAAGTATTTCGCCCATAACGCTCGACTGAGGGGCTAATATTGGGACAATCCCTTCTGGGAGTGTGGCAGAGAGCGTTACCATTTTTTCGCTTACAATCTGGCGGGCTTTAAAAATGTCGGTACCCCAGTCGAACTCTATCCACACAAAGGAATAGCCCTGCGACGATGCCGAGCGCACACGTCGCACATCGGTGGCTCCGTTTACAGCCGTTTCGATATGAAAAGTTACAAGCCTTTCTACCTCTTCGGCCGACATGCCGCCGGCGTCGGTCATTACCACTACCGTTGGGGCGGTAAGGTCGGGAAATACATCCACATCCATTTGCTGCGTGGTATAGCTGCCTGCAACTATAAGCAACACCGCACCCAATAAAACAAAGAGGCGATTATTGAGAGAAAATTTAATTATTTTGTTAAGCATAATGTTTCCTTTCTTGAAATAATACAAATTGATTTTTTTGATTGAATTTCAACAATCCGTTCTATTTTTAACCCGCTTTCGACAGTTGCTTTTTCAATCTGTTCAACGGTGTATTTGGTAAATCCGTATTTGGTAATTGGCAATTTGTCTAACCATTCTTTTAAATACAGTACATTCAAAAATAATCCGTCAGATTTCAATGTCCTTTTAATTTCAGACAAACCTTTGTAAATATCTTTCCAAAAATAAATTGTGTTAATCGTATATGCTTTGTCAATCGAAAAATCCTCTAATGGTAAATTTTGAACATCTGACAATAATAATTGTATTGTCCCTAATTTAATTTCTTTTCGATTTTTTTTCGCCGCTGTGTTTATCATATCCGCAGATATTTCTACTCCGTATATTTTTAGAAGATTTTGTTTTGACAATTTGCCTAACAAGTATCCATTTCCAAAGCCAGCGTCTAAAACTGTATCTGTCGCTTGAATATTCAAATTTGCAACAACGGTTTTGTATTGTTTTTGGTTAAGATAATTCATAATGAAAGTTGAAATATTACCTCCAAAACCTGTCGGATTTCCAAATTGTCGAGCTATATATTTTAAAATAAACTTCATTGTTTAAATTTTAATGTGCGTATCCCGCACGATTGTCCAATATTCCCGAAGCATCACGCTGCATACTCCACTATGCTGCGAAACAATACCGCTACAATTTGTACACTGCCATTTTTTTCTCTTTTTTCATAAAAAAACTGTCAATGCTGTTCTCACAGAGAAACAATGTATTTTCAACAAGGTTAATACTGTAACATTGTTGGTAACTTTTGTCTAACAATTTTATCAGTTTGCACGGAAAAGTATCGCACTCAAAACAGTAGTTAATGTTTTTGCCTTTTGCACAATCGTACCGTTTACATTTTATGCAACTTACAGAGCTGTTTCGTCTTGAAACTTGCAGCCATTGCAGGCATTTTTCTTTGGCAAATGTTTGTAACAGGCTATACAGTTTACACCGCAGGTTACCAGCATTGCGAGGAAAACTTTATCGGGCGTTTTCATATTGTTTCAACTTCTTGTCCAGATATTTTATTGCTTCTTATTTATATATAGACCTGTTTTCGTCACAAAATTTGCTGCAAAAATACGATTTTTTACCACAAGGACTATTTTTGAGGCATCTATTTTATCATTGTTATAAAGGTATCTATTTTTTAATTGCAAATATGCAATGTGCTAAAAACATCTGATTTTTAGATAAATAAAAACTATTTTGCAAATATAAGCCAATCATTATATTGTTGTTAGATGCAAAAAATAAGTCAATTGCAATTTTTCATCATTAATCTGAAAAATCATATTTTCAATCAAAATACAATAAACCTCTTCGGAAAATAGCAACAGAATGTTTTATTTACACCCGCCATCTCATCGCTTTCGCGGATATTCCACCGTTCCTTTTGACAAGGGGGCATACCCCTTACTTGCTACTGCTGTTAATGTTTAATCCCCCTGTTAATGCCACCACCACTCCACATTGTTCCGTTTTCACGGATAATTCATATCTTCAAAAAATATGTCCTGCCGAGTGAAGTCAAAATATGTCTTCTATTTTCCGAAGAAGTCTAATGCTTTATTGTTCACAAACCACCAATTTTTAGTATGTCTAATTGAATGTATTAATGAAAATAAAGGGAACCTCTAAAAACTCAAAGTTCGAGGCTTACGAGGCGATAAAAGCGCAGTTTACATGAACGTAAATGAGCATTTTATCGTCCGAAGCATAACGAAGAAATAGGAGTTTTTAGAGGTTCCCTATAAAAAATACCTGTCCAAAACTCAAGTAAATAACTCATATTACGCAGCATTACTTTTGATAGCCTTTTCGAGCCTGTTTTGCGTAACATGAGATACTTAGATAAATATACTGTACCACAAGTTATCACCGCATCCCTCATATTCAAATTTCAACACACACCTCCAGCACCCGTTTTGTTGCAGCCGTTACCTTATACCGGTCGTCGATACGATGATTAACAATCCACACAATTTCAGAACCGCTTTCCACAATCCA
>JAITVO010000120.1 GCA_031285765.1 Cytophagaceae bacterium
AAAACTCCAATTTCTTCGTTATGCTTCGGACGATAAAATGCTCATTTACGTTCATGTAAACTGCGCTTTTATCGCCTCGCAAGCCTCGAACTTTGAGTTTTTAGAGGTTCCCATAATAAAGTAATGAGTTTATTTTTGCAAAATGAGGTTTTATTGAAAACACACAACAATTTGCTTAAGTGTGAATCAAAAATTAATTTACACTAAAAGTAAACCACCAGGAGCACGAAGTTGTTCACAAAGGGCGCTATGCCTTTGGGAGACTTGTGTGTTCTTTGTGAACTTTGTGGTAAAAGATAGTATCAATTAATTTATGCTGGGTACTTACGTGTAAATAATTCACATTATCCCAATAAAAAAATAAGCAATATTTTCGTGTGTTTGCCCTGAATAATTTACAAAACCTCCATAATCCCAATTTATTTTTGTAGTTTTGCGCGATTTTTCAAGAGCAGATTTATGGCACATCTAATTAACGACATCTCAAGAACGTTCAACGAATATCTGTTGATTCCCGGATTGACTACCAAAGAGTGTACGCCCGACAGAATTGAGTTGAAAACGCCATTGGTTAAGTTCCACAAAGGCGAAACTTCATCTATCAATCTCAATACGCCTTTTGTATCGGCTATTATGCAGTCGGTTTCGGACAGCCGAATGGCTATTGCACTGGCTGGTAACGGCGGACTGTCGTTTATCTACGGTTCGCAATCAGTTGAAAATCAGGCTGAAATGGTGCGAAAAGTAAAAAAATACAAGGCGGGCTTTGTGGTGAGCGACGCCAACCTTACGCCCGAACATACGCTGAAAGATGTGGTTGAACTGAAAGAGAAAACAGGCTTTTCAACAATCGGTATTACCGACGACGGATCGTCGAATGGCAAACTGCTCGGACTTGTTACAAGTCGCGATTATCGCGAAAGCCGCGACAATTACGGGATGAAAATCCGTGAGTTTATGACCCCGTTTGCCAAACTGATAACAGGGAAACCGGGCATTTCGCTCAACGAGGCAAACGATGTTATTTGGGAACACAAACTCAGCACACTCCCTATTGTGGATGGGGATCAGAACCTCTGCTATTTTGTTTTCCGCAAGGACTACGAAAACCACAAAGAAAACCCCAACGAACTGCTCGATTTGCACAAACGCCTGATTGTGGGCGCTGGCATTAATACACGTGATTATCGCGAGCGGATTCCTGTGCTGGTTGACGCAGGCGCCGATGTACTGTGCATCGACTCGTCCGACGGTTTTTCGGAATGGCAAAAAGAAACCATTCAATACACAAAAGAAAACTACGGCAACGATGTGAAAATAGGCGCAGGCAACATTGTTGATAAAGAAGGCTTCCTTTATTTAGCCGAAGCGGGCGCCGATTTTATCAAAGTGGGGATAGGCGGTGGCTCCATTTGCATCACGCGCGAACAGAAAGGAATAGGGCGCGGACAGGCAACCTCGCTCATTGAAGTTGCCAAAGCCCGCGACGAATATTTCCGCGAAACGGGCGTTTACATCCCGATATGTTCCGACGGTGGCATTGTTCACGATTATCACTTGGTGCTTGCCCTTGCCATGGGTGCCGATTTTATTATGATGGGACGTTATTTTGCTCGTTTCGACGAAAGTCCCACAAAAAAACTGATGATAGGCGGCACTTACGTGAAAGAGTACTGGGGCGAAGGCTCCAATCGCGCCCGAAACTGGCAGCGCTACGACATGGGCAGTGGCGATAATCTTAAATTTGAGGAAGGAGTTGACAGCTACGTTCCTTACGCAGGAAAACTGAAAGACAATCTGAACATCACACTCGGTAAAATTAAATCCACCATGTGTAGCTGCGGCGTCCTCACACTTGCCGAACTGAAAGAAAAAGCAAAAATAACAATGGTTTCGTCCACAAGTATCATCGAAGGCGGTGCACACGATGTGATACTGAAAGACAGAGGACAGTAACTGTTGCAACCCTCCGATATTACACCCCGATGTTTAACCACGAATACAAATTCGAGCCTTGTATTCGCCACATAGCATCGGGGCGTTTTTTTTGATTTATTAGCAGTAGCTATGTGTATGGATGTTTGATACCAAACTGCTATCAGCAATATTAAAATAAAATATATCATGTTACGCAAGCATGAATTTTGCGAACAGGTGTATAGCAATTATGTTTAATATGTACTATATTTTTTGACAGCAAAATAAAACGTTATTGGATACTGTTATCTTCGCTTTATTGATAGTGGATAAAAAAAATCTGTATCTGATAACAATAATCAAAGATATAATTCTCACCTTTGCAAAACAAAACAGGTATTCTGTACCTGCAAAACATTAAACACATTAATTGAATTTACTGATGAAAAAAGCAATTTTATTTTTGGGAACAGTGGCGTGTCTTGCCTCCTGTTCAGGGAACAAAGAACCTGAATTGCCATTGCTCGATGCAAAGGCGTTTGAAGCAACAGTTGATGGAAAAAAAACATCGCTGTACACGTTGAAATCGGGAAACGGCGTGTATATGCAAGTTACAAATCTTGGAGCGCGAGTGGTTTCCCTCTTTACGCCTGACAAAAATGGCAAATACGAAGACATTGCGCTTGGCTACGAAAACATCGACCGTTACATTAACAACACGGGCGAACGTTTTATCGGTACTGTTGTAGGGCGCTATGCCAACCGTATTGCCGGCGGTAGTTTTGAATTGGATAGCGTGGTGTACAATGTGCCCATTAACAACAACGGACAAAGCCTTCATGGCGGACTGAAAGGTTTCGATATGGCAGTGTGGAATGTTGACAGCGCGAGCAACAACCAGCTGGTGTTCTCCCTTGTTTCGCCCGACGGCGACGAAGGTTATCCGGGTGCTGTAACCTGCAAGATGGTTTACACCCTTACGCCCAACAACGAATTTAAAATTACCTACGAAGCAACCACCGACAAGCCTACGGTAATTAACCTTTCGCATCACGGCTTTTTTAACCTGAAAGGCGCAGGCAACGGCACCATCACCGACCATGTGCTGATGCTCAATGCAAGCCATACTACGCCTGTCGATTCGGTACTGATACCAACCGGCGAAATTGTTTCGGTGGACGGAACGCCTTTCGATTTCAGAACTCCTACCGTTATCGGCGCGCGCATTGACACCAACAATGTGCAGTTGAAACATGGCGGCGGATACGACCATAACTGGGTTATCGACAAAACGACAGAAGGCGTTGAACTGGTTGCATCGCTGTACGAACCTGTTTCGGGACGCTTTATGGAAGTGTGGACAGACCAACCGGGTATTCAGTTTTACTGCGGTAACTTTTTTAACGGAGAAACAGCTGACAAATATGGCAAGCCTATGAGATTCCGTGAAGCCGTTGCGCTCGAAACCCAAAAGTTTCCCGACAGCCCCAATCATCCACATTTTCCGTCCACACGGCTCAACGCGGGCGAAAAATATATGCAAACATGCATCTATAAGTTTGCGGTGAAGCAGTGAAGTTCAAGGTTTGTAAGTCCAACTTTAAACCTTGATATTTTTTCCGTAGATTGCCTCTGCGGGGCTTTAAGCAGTGTAAAGTATAACATTAATAATGCGAATCAGGAGTTGTTTTTGGGCTAAAGCCCTTGTGCCTCTCTATTCTTAATCCGTTGGCTAAAGCCGACGGATGGCAGGGAAGCCACATTTTAGGGGCTTTAGTCCAAAGCGTAAAAACAGTTTTTTACTCCTGATTTGCATTAATAATAAATTTATAAGCAATAAATTATGATAGTCAAGAAAAAAATTGCAGTAGTATTATCGGGAAACGGTGTTTACGATGGCGCCGAAATCCATGAAGCCGTTTTAACAATGCTTGCCATTGCCTGTAATGGCGCCGAATACCAGATATTTGCTCCCGATATTCAACAGTTTCACGTAATCAATCACCTTACGGGTGAAGAGATGGGTGAAAAGAGAAATGTGCTAGTTGAGTCGGCGCGTATTGCACGCGGAAACGCCCAACCGCTCTCGGAACTCGACATGAACGATTATGACGCACTCATTTTCCCCGGCGGATTTGGCGCAGCCAAGAACCTAAGCTCGTATGCTTACAAGGGCGATGGATTTACGGTAAACACCGAAGTTGAAAACGTCATCAAATCGGCATACAAGGCAGGCAAACCCATCGGCGCACTGTGCATTGCCCCCGTAATACTGCCTAAAGTACTGGGCGAAGTAATGGTAACAATCGGAAACGACCCCGCAACCATCGCGTCTATCCAAATAATGAACGGCAAACATGTTGAAACTGCGCATGGCGAAATCGTTATCGACAAAACGCACCGATTGGTTACAACCCCCTGCTACATGCTCGACGCCACCATCGACCAGATTGCCAAAGGCGCCGACAATCTTGTAAAAGCGGTGCTGGCGATGGTGTAGTTCAAAAAGCTGTTTTGAATTAAAAAATGATTCGATATTTTCGGAAACCGTATTAATAATTCTGGCTAAAAACAGCTTGCAGGATGAGTATTTTGTTACACTTTCCGAATAACTCATGTTACGCAGTATTACTTTTGATAGCCTTGAAAAGGCTGAATCTTCATAACCATAAAGTTTGCGGTGTAAAAATATCGAGGATTGAATCTTACTTTTGTTGTAAAAAAGGGAGATTTAACCGACTGACGGCGGTAAACTCTTTTCATAACAAGACATTAAAGTCTATATGCGGAATAAGACCGCTGTCAGTCAAACTGAGGAT
>JAITVO010000156.1 GCA_031285765.1 Cytophagaceae bacterium
CAACGCAAAGATTAAAGCTTTTAGAGCTTCCTTGAGAGGGGTGGTGGACACAACATTCTTTCTGTACAGACTTAAAAATATTTATGCGTGAAAAACACAGGGTTTTGCAGGTGAGCCAATTTTTGCCCAAAGCCTAATCTTCATAACCGTATGCAAATGTAGGGGCGGGGTTTGCCCGCCCAGCGCAGCTTACGGCAATCTATGGAATATGAACGTTAGATATGAGTTAAAAATATTTCTGTATTAATCAGCAATAAAATTATTCTTAACACACGCAGTTTACACCGCAAACTTCTTTATCTTTGTGCCGCAATTTAAAACTAATAAAGTATGAACTCTAAACTTAACGAACAGCAAAGCCTCTTGCTTATCAGCGAAATGATAGAGCAGGCTCGTAACAACTTTCAGAAAGGCGCCGGCAATGCGTTTATCCTCAATGGTTGCGCAGTGGCGTTTATTGCACTGCTGAATGTAGCTTTGGTATTTATTATGTCAAACCCTAACCAGTCTTATTGGGTTTGGTGGCTAATGGCGCCGGTTTGGTTTATTGACCGATTATTAGACAAAAAAATAGACCGTGCAGCGCAAGTCAAAACGCATATCGACAAAATTATTGGCATGGCATGGCGAGCCTTTTCGATAGCAACAGTAATTTTTTTGATTATTATTTTCGGTTATGCCGCTGCGGGAAACAACTGGCGAATATGTATTCTTATTACGCCAATGATGATGCTTATGGCAGGAACAGTTGAATTTATTACCGCCAAAGCCTGCCGTTTTAAACCCATACTGGCAGGCGCATACATTTTGTGGAGCGGAGCGTTGTGCTGTTTGGCAACATATACATTTTGGTACAAATGGTCGGGTATTACACATTTTTTTATTCTGGCGGTTTGCATGATTTTAGGATTTGCAGTTCCGGGTTACAAGTTAAACAAAATGGCAAAAGGTCATGTTTAAAAATTTAGACCCATTGTTACATTCGCAGTTGCGACTGGCAATCATGTCGCTGTTGCTTGGTGTGGAAGAAGCCGATTTCGTTTTTCTGAAAGAAAAAACAGGAGCCACATCAGGCAACCTCAGCATACAGATTGATAAACTGCGCGAAGCAAACTACATACGAGTCGAAAAAATGTTTCAGGGAAAAATGCCACGCACAGTTTGCCGTATCACCCCTGTCGGCGTTAATGCTTTCGACAATTATGTGAAAGCGTTGAAAACATATTTGAAATGAAAGATCTGTAACCATTTTGAGCAATATGCTTAATAACTCATGTTGCGCAAAACGACCTTGAAAAGGCTGAATCTTCATAACCGAAAGCTGCGCTGGGCGGGCAAACCCCGCCCCTACATTTGCATGCAGATAATATATGGGTGTTATGTATGAAGAAATACCTAACGGCATTATGAAGCATGTTTTGCGTAACAACAGTCAATAGTAAGCATTATCCAATTTTATTCACTACCCACTTGCTTTTTCTCAGCATATAAACTACTTTTGTCGGCTGTTTGAAGAGTGGAGAGGTGAGAATGAAGATTAACCATTATCATTCACCTTCTCAACAGTTTTTGTTGTTGTTAAATATTAATTTCATGCCTCTAAAACCAAACCGCTGGATTATATCGAGCCTCTTTTTTTTGATGGCGATTGTGTGGGGATGCAATCCCGACGACATTTGCCTGTCGAATCAGTATGCGGTGCAGGCGGGCTTTTATTCGTACTACACGGGAGGGGACAGCATTATTGGCGAAACAACTGTTTTTGGCGTCGGCAACAATGTGGACTCTATTTATAATAAGGTATCGGCGCAAAAACTGTTTCTCCCGCTCTCGTTCGACGGCGACACTACAAGTTTTCTGGTTTACGACAGAACACGAATTGATACCGTTAGGCTTGTTCATGGCAAAGAGTTGATATTTATTTCACGAAGGTGCGGTTTTACCTTTAATTATACAATTGATACTGTTTTATACTCCAACACATTTATCGACTCCGTGTCGGTTGTCAACAGAAATGTGAAATACAATGAAAACATCGAAAACATTGAAATATATCTTTATTAGCTTTTTGTTGGTACAGGCGGTAGCGGTGGCTTGGGGACAGGAAAAGAAACCGGAAACGGCGGAGTGGTTTCCGGCGCAGGGATTTACGCTGGGCGTGAATTTGGCAGGACCGGTCAGTTCGCTACTTAACAGTGAGCGCAAAGGTTTTTCGTTTCTTACCCGAATATCGCTGATGGACAAATGGAATTTGTACGGCGAGGCGGGTTTCGAAAACGTAAACTTCGACAAGCCCGAATACAGCTACACATCGAATGGCTCGTTTTTTAAGGTGGGTGTTGAACGCAACATGCTCAAAAAATCGGAGTCGGGCTTTATTGACCAACTGCTGCTGGGCGGCTCGTACGGTTTTTCGTTTCAGAATCACGGTGCATCGCAGTTTCGTGTTGTTAACAATTACTGGAACGATTACAGCGGAAGTTTCGACAGTTACCTGATGAGTTCGCACTGGATAGAGATTTCGGCAGGTCCGCGAGCCGAACTGTTTAAAAATTTCTTTATGGGATGGAGCCTGCACATTAAAGCCTTCCTTTTTCGCAGCAACCGCGAAATTATGACGCCCTACCTGATGCCCGGATACGGCAATGGCGACAATAAAATCAACGCATCGTTTTCGTACAACATCGAATACATGATTCCTTGGAAAAAGGCAAAAGTTGTTAAATAACAAATCATGTTACGCAGTATTATTTCACGATACGCAAGCCTCTTAGCAAGAGAGGGGATGGGGGAGAGGCTTACACTACACACATTAACATATATGAAAAACACACTTCTGTTTATTGCCCTTTTGGGAATATTTATTTATATGGGAGGCGGCTGTGCCAGCACAGGTTATCCCGAAGGCGGTCCAAAGGACGAAGCGCCTCCAATGATGGTAAAATCAACGCCCGCCTTGAATGCGCTCAACTTTAAAGGAAAAGAAATCGTTATCAGTTTCAACGAAATTATTGTAATAAAAGATGTTTTTACAAAGCTGATTATTTCGCCGCCCGTAAACAAACGCCCCGCTGTTACATCGCGCGGACGCGATCTTGTAATAAAGTTTGAAGAAGACCTTCAGCCCAATACCACTTACACGCTCGATTTTTCCGACGCCATTAGCGATAACAACGAAAACAATGTTCTTCAAAACTTTCGATTTTCGTTTGCAACAGGCACCGACATCGACAGCCTTTCCATCTCCGGACATCTGTTCGACGCAGCCACGCTTGCGCCCGTTGCTGGTGCGTTTGTTGTGGTTTACAGCAATCTGGCAGACAGTGCTTTTCGCACGCAGGTTCCCATTCGTCTTGCCAAAACCGACGAAAAAGGGGCGTTTTCGGTGCAGAATTTAGCCGCAGGGCAGTATCGCGTTTATGCGCTCGAAGACGCCAATCGCAACTATTTTTACGACCAGCCCGGCGAGCGAATTGCATGGCATCCGCAACTGATTGAGCCTACCATCGGGTACCGCGAGCGGACTGATTCGATTGCTCCCGACTCGGTTGTAACCAGCGAATATCAAGTGTTTTTGCCCGACAGCCTTCAGCTGTTTATGTTTCAGGAAGACAATGCGGTGCAATATATGAAGAACAACAAGCGTCCGGCACGAAACAAGGTCGATTTTGTTTTTAACCGTCCGCTCGAAAAGCCGCTCGAAATCAATCGCATTGGCGCTGATGCCGGTAACGACTGGTTTTTGTACGAACAGGGCATTTTTGCCGACTCTGTCACTTTATGGATAACCGATTCTACCGTTATCAAAAGCGATTCGCTCTTTATGGTAATCGGCTACATGGCAAAAGATTCACTCAATCAACCCTTTTTGAAAACAGATACGCTCAACGCCTATTTTTTTGAAGTGGGAGGCGGTGAATCGTCGCAACGTCAGCGCCGGCGCGGCAAGGACGATAAGGAAAAGGAAGCGTCCCCCGTACTTACGCTGCCGACGTTAGCCCGCACGCTGGATGTACTGGGCGAGTTCAGCATCGTATTTCCCACGCCGATAGCCGACTACAACCGCTCGAAGCTCCATCTTTTTCAGCAGATTGATACCATTCAAACGCCCATCGATTTTCAAATAGAAAAAGATTCGCTCCAGATGCGGCGTTACATTGTAAAACATGTGTGGGAATCGGGCGAAAAATATCTTTTTATTGCCGATTCGGCAGCTTTCGCCGATGTGTACGATGCGAAAACCGACTCCATCGGTCATTCGTTCAACGTAAAAAGCATCGACAGCTACGGTATTATCCGCATAGGCGTTATCAATCATCAGCCCAACTGGTTTTTGCAGGTGCTCGACAGGCAGGATAAGGTTGTCCGTCAGGCAACGCTTCCCAAAAACGGCAAACGTGCGCTTACGTTTATTCCGCCGGGCGAATATTTTATACGGATTGTGGACGACGTCAATGGCAATGGCAAGTGGGATACCGGCATCCTGGACACACAAACGCAGCCCGAGCGCATCATCTATTTTCATAAAACAGTAAACGTTCGTGCTAACTGGGATGTAACCGAAGAATGGACGCCTGCCGAGTTTAATATTTATGATTTTGTGCAGCAGTTCAGGCAAAAAACGGCGGGCAGGCGGTAGTGGCTGGCTGAGGAAAATGAGATATTAATTGCAAGTAACAAACATACAAAGCAGCAAACCATTTTGGGTTAAGGATGTTAGTTAAACCTCATTTTCACCTCTTTTTACAAACAGCCTCAGTAACACGGAAAACGATAACAAAATAGTCTCATTAATACGGAAAATATAATTGAAGTGTCAGTATTGATAAAATACATAGCTATTGAGGTTGTTTAGTTAGAAAAATGAGATGATAAAAGAGGTTTTGTATCTCTGCACGAAACAATAAACTATGTTAAACAAATCCCTTTTGAAAAACATTATCATCGCTGTTTTGCTTATATATTGTGCAAACAGCGCCGCCCAGTGCAAGGTTAATAATACGGTATTTTGCGCTGGCGAAAGGATTCATTACGACGCTTATTACAATCTGGCTTTTATATGGCTCAATGCCGGAAAGGTTACTTTTTCGGTTGACAATGTCCGCAAAAATGGCAACGACATGTATCAGCTAAGTGCCATTGGCGTTACGCAAAAAGGATACGACAAGCTGTATAAGGTGCGCGACACCTTTCAGGTTTTTATTGACCCCGTAACCATTGAACCATTGGAATACAAGCAGATTACCTTTGAGGGTTTTTACACAGCCGAACATTATTACACTTTTAACAAACAGAACCACACTGTGCAAATGCGCATCCGGCGCAACAAAAAGCCGCTCGAAACAAAAACGCTTGCATGGACCGAGTGTTATCACGATTTGCTGTCGATGGTTTACACCGCCCGCGTTATTGACTTTTCAAAATACCGTGCGGGCGACAAAATTCCCATCTATCTGGTTATCGACGGCGACAACTACGAGCTATACATCCGTTACAAAGGCAAAGAAACTGTTACCAACCGCGACGGAAAACAGTACAACTGTCTGAAATTTTCGCCGTTTCTTGTTGAGGGCACTATTTTTAAGGAAGGCGAACACATGACTGTTTGGGTTACCGACGACCGCAACCGTATTCCCATTATTGTCGAAGCCGAAATACTGATAGGCTCGGTAAAAGCCTATTTCACCGGCGCCGAAGGCTTGAAATATTCGATTGAGGCAGAGGTAGCAGCTTCTTTTTAAACAATACACTATATAAATTAAACCTCTGTTAGGGTTACGCCTCATTGTTTCTAACAAAACAACCTTATTAACACGAAAAATATTATGAAAGAATGAGGCAAGTATTGATATTTATTCAAATGTTTGATTATTATCATATAAAAACACACAATACTTCGGTTATTTTGCCGTTGAAACACAGGGAAATTATCCTCGCTTATTTTGCGGGATGTGGTTTTTAATTAATTAAATATTAAAGCATATTTTTGTTTATGAAAAAACTATTGTTTATTGTTATGACAGGAATTATCCTATCGGGATGTTCGTCGGGAAACCAAGAACAGACCAATCCGTTCTTCACAACTTACACTAATAAGTATGGAGTTCCGCCTTTTGGCGAGATTAAAAACGAACATTACATGCCTGCGCTGCTCGAAGGCATGAAACAGCACGACGCCGAAGTGCTGGCTATTGCAAACAATGCCGAAGCGCCAACGTTTGCAAACACAGTGGAAGCGCTTGATTACAGTGGCGACTTGCTTACGCGGGTTGCGAGTGTTTTTGGAAACTTGCGCTCATCGAATGGCAGCGACGAAATGGATTCGATTGCGCAGATTGCCATTCCGCTGCTTTCGGAACACAGCGACAACATTTATTTGAACGAAAAACTGTTCGAGAGAGTTAAAAATGTGTACGACCAAAAAGCCGATTTGGGTTTGAATACCGAACAGATGCGGTTGCTCGACAAACAGTACAAACGCTTTGTACGCAGCGGCGCCAACCTTACGGCAGAACAAAAGGAGCGACTGCGCGAAATCAACAGTGAACTGAGTTCGCTGAACCTGAATTTCGGACAAAACATGGCGAAAGAAACCGACAACTATCGTAAAATTGTTGAACGCGAAGAAGATTTGGCTGGTTTGCCCGAAAACATTCGTACAGCGGCTGCCGCCGAAGCCAAAGCAGCGGGCTTTGACGGAAAATGGATGTTTACCATCCAAAAGTCGAGCTTTATTCCCGTGCTTCAGTACGGCGAAAATCGCGAATTGCGCCGCGAGTTGTTGCTGGCTTACACCAACCGCTCGAACAACAACAACGAACTCGACAACAAGGCGATTATTGAGCAGATAATCAACCTCCGTATCGAAATGGCGCAAATGCTCGGCTACCGCTCGTATGCCGAATATATACTTGCCGAAAACATGGCGAAAACACCCGAAGCTGTCAACGCTTTTCTGCCCACAATTTGGGAACCTGCTCTTAAAAAGGCAAAAGCCGAAGCCGCCGAATTGCAAAAGATGATGGACGCCGAAAAGAAAGGCGAAAAGCTGGAGGCTTGGGACTGGTGGTTTTATACCGAAAAGATACGCAAAGCAAAATTCGATTTGGACGAAGAGATGCTTCGACCTTATTTCAAGATGGAAAACGTGCGTCAGGGTGCGTTCGACTTGGCACACACGCTTTGGGGCATCAGTTTCCGCAAACTCGACGGAATGCCGCTGTATCATTCCGAAGCCGAAGCCTTTGAAGTAACCGACGCCGACGGCTCACTGCTCGGAATTTTCTACACCGATTACTATCCCCGCAAGGGAAAGGAAGTGGGCGCGTGGATGACCAATTTCAGAGAACAGTACGTGAAGGATGGACAAGATTTCCGCCCGATAATTATTAACGAAGGCAATTTTACAAAACCGACTTCGGATAAGCCTGCACTGCTGTCGATGGACGAAGTGGAAACGCTGTTTCACGAATTTGGGCACGCATTGCACGGATTACTCACCAAATGTACCTATCTTTCGCTGTCGGGCACCAATGTGTCGCGCGACTTTGTTGAACTTCCGTCGCAAATAATGGAAAACTGGTGCTTCGAGCCCGAAGTGATGAAAACTTACGCATTTCATTACAAAACAGGCGAAGCAATTCCTGTTGAATTAATCGAAAAGGTGAATGCCGCATCCACTTTCAATCAGGGTTTTGTAACAACCGAAATGATGGCGTCCACGTTGTTAGACATGGCTTATCACAATCGCACCACCATCGAAAAATTTAATGTTACAGCGTTTGAAGACAGCGTGATGAAATCAATCGGCATGATTCCCGAAATATTTACTCGCTACCGCAGCACCAACTTTGCACACATCTTTAGCGGCGGGTACGCTGCGGGCTATTATGCCTACAAATGGGCTGAAGTATTGGATGCCGACGCTTATCAGGCGTTTGTTGAAACAGGCAATATTTTCAACAAGGATGTGGCAACGGCATATCGTACCAACATTCTTGAAAAAGGCGACTC
>JAITVO010000159.1 GCA_031285765.1 Cytophagaceae bacterium
TATTAACATTTCTGTTGATAATGTACGATTTCACCAATAAAAACTATTTTAGAGGCTCACTCAAAACTTTAAATAAGGTAATTTCCTGCCTATTCACCCGACCTCAATCCGGTGGAGAGAGTTTGGTGGTATATACCAAAAAGCATTGCTCATAATCGTTATTTATCATCTATCAAAGAACGCATTGTCAAATTTTGGCAGCTATTATCGGGATGCTTACATATTGAAAAATATTTGTGTAATTAATTTTTAGAAATTATATAAGTATAATGCTTTTTCGCGACGTATTTTACCACGCCTATCACCAATTTTAAAATTACAGCCGTAATCTTTGCATTTATAGCGATGATTACCACTATCAAACCGCTTTTGACACAATTTCTGCATTCTCATTTTTTACAACATATATCTTGCATAAGATTTTTTTTGCAAAGATATAATATATCTATTATACAACGTTCTCGTTTTTATTTGTATATGTAATCGTACCTCTACCGTCTTGAATAGCTGTTTTTTGTAATACTAACAAAAATGAACAGGATTGTTTTGCACATTTAATCTTGTAATTTTTGTAAATCTTATTAAATAGTGGTTCAAGACGCGATTCAAAGACGCAATAAATCACTTCTCTACTCCTTTAAAAACTCCACATAATCGTTTACCGACTTCCCAAGCATCAAAATATCGAAATTCTTGGGTGTGATGGCAACCTTTGTCCAGTTTCGCACTCCTGGCAGCGACGTCCACGCAAAGTTGGTGGCAAATGAGGCGAAAAACTGTTCGACTTCCTGCGCCGATTTGTACGACTCAATAATGAAAACGTTTTCGTCTGTTATCAGTTTTTCGGTACGAATGTTTATCTGCGCATTACTCATGTTGCTTTGCGCAAAACCTGCAAGTAGAGTGGTAATTCGTTGCTCGTCCACTCTGCCGCGTGGAGCAATCATTGCCCAGTAAACCGAATCGCTGGCTTCAGCACGTTTGAACGCAAATTCTTCGCCTTCATCAACGGGCTTTGCGCCGAATACACTGATGACTATGCCGCTTGCGCCTTTCAGGTAGGAGCGGGAGAAGAACTGTGTGAACCCTGTTACGTCGCCCGACGACATCAGGGCGCCTACGTTGGCTTCGGAGCCTGCCATAATAAGTGGCTCGCCGATGTTATCGACGTTGAAAAGTGGCGTGTTGTCACGCAGCGAATAAAAGTAATCGGTTACTTCGTTCTGATTTTTGAATTTGCCGATGGTTATAACGCGGCGACTGTCGGCAAGGCGTTTGCTTTCGATGTCGTAATCCGTAAGGATAAAGCGTGTGAAATTATAGTCGGCAAGATTGAAGTACAAGCGGTTGTAATCGGTTTCGTTATTAATAATGAGCACGAGCAGCTGTTCAGCGTCGGGCTCGTAGGCATAAAGATCGGCGGAAGCCGCAGCTTTGCCTGTTTCGGTTGCAACCGATCCATCGGCAGTAATAACGGGACCTGGAATGGGCACCCGTCCGTCAGCCAGCATTTTGAGCCAGCGCGACGCAAGTTTGCCTTCCTGCGTGTCGGTGTAATCACCTGCGGTAAGCAGTTTTAGTTCCGACTCAAAGCCTGTATTGTTGCCCATTCGTCCGTAATTCATCGCGCGAAGCAGATGCGATTTTCGTTTAAGACTTGCGTTTTCAGTGCTGTCTATCAACTGTCCCGCTGCCTCAAACGAATCGTTGAAGCGGCTGCCCTCGTAGGCGGCAAAGGCAAGTTCGTAAGCCTGATTTTCGCGTTCTTCTTTTTTAAGATGCTTTTCGGCATAAAGCGGGTCGGATGCAAATACGGTGTATCGGCTGTCGGGAAAGCGTTCGCGCAATGTTTGCTGCATCTCCTCCATTCCTTTGCTATTGCCAAGCATTACATAACTTCGGTACGTCCAAAAGAGCGCTTGGTCGGTCAATTCGTGTTCGGGAAACCGCTCAAACATGGTGCGGAACTCGCGGGTGGCTTTTACGGGGTCGCTAAAATGGTCGAGGAACACAATTCCCGCGTTGAAATGCGCTACGGCGAGTTTGTCGTTCGATGTGGCCATCATCTCTTCGGTGAGCGGAATGTTTGCCATCAACACCTCTTTGGTTGGGATGCCGTCTGCCGAAGTCGTAGCACCGCCTGTGCCCTGCGTTGCTGCGCCTTCGCGTGTTGGCATATCACCCTCCGCCTGCTGCGTAGAATCGGACGCGCCTGTTGATGTTTCACTTTGAGTGGCGGCTAACATCTCGCTCATGCCTTTGTCGGAACGCCGCCAGTTGTCTTCGGCTGTACGTCGTCCCCAACGTTTCTCGAAATCCATTTTACCCAAACTTACGGTGGCAGGATTGTAGAAATACCACTGCCCCTGATTGCCCATCGCTCCGCCTGTAGGCGACGACAACTGACCGTTACTGTTGAAAAAGAATGGGTCGTTGCCCAAACCGCCATAGCCACCTCCGCTTTCGGCAGCTCTTTGCGCTTCCATGTGTTCCATCCGCTTTTGCGCAATGATGGCTTCGATAAGTTGGTCGAGCTCCGTACTGTCCATCTTAGCCAAATTCTGAAGGCTATCCTCAAGCTCTATTACGCCAAAGTTGGCAGCAAGGTCTTTCAGCCCTTCGTGACGAAATCGTATCTGCTTCAGTCGCTGATCGGTTTCGGCAATCACCGTCATCGTACTGTCGTAATAGGCAAAGGAGGGCACGTACTGTTCATCCGCAAAATAAAGTTCGGCAAGTTCGTAGTATGCTTCGCGTTTCAATGGCTTGTTGCTGGCGTTGTAGCCCGACGACAGTTGCAGATTGGTAATTGTAGGCACCGTATCCTTTTCGTCGCGATAGCTTTGCGCCAAAGTGTAGTAAATGCGGTCACGAAACTCACGGTTCTTTGCCTGCCGTGCCAGTTTGTTCAATATTTTGCGCGAAGCCGTATGGTTGCCGTCCACGCGGGCGGTAATCACTGCCAGATTGAGACGTGCGTTGAGGTTGGTTTCGTAGTCGGGACTGTATCGCAACACCTTTGTATAACTATTTTTGGCGTTTTGATGTTGCTCATCTATTTGATAAAGCTGCGCCAGAACATAGTTCCAGCGTATTTTTTTCCATTTGCCCGAAGCTGACGACGCAGCAACTGACATGTAAGGAATTGCGGCGGCATACTGACGCTGGCGGATGTGGTAATCGGCGTAAGTTGCCATAAACTCGCCGTACAGGCGGTTGGGCGCTGCCCCCATCTGGTCGTAACGGTTGAGCATGAGCAGAGCATTGTCGAAATCGCCCATTTCAATTCGCGTTCGCGCAAGCCAAATTGCGGCTTCGAACCTTGCGGGCTGACTGTTAAATTCGCGCAGTACATAATCGAAAGCCATAACAGCATCGTTAAACTCGTGATTGTAAAGATGCGACTTGCCGATAAGCATATAAGCGTCGTCCACCCAGCGGTTAAACTCGCGCTGATTGTAAAACCGTTCGTAGTCGGCACCGCCACCTGATTTCTTTTTAGGTTTTACGGTAATCGAATGTTTGCGTACAAGTTTTTGCGCTTTCGCGATAGCTGCGTCCATTTCGCTCCTCACCTTACCTGCATTTTCCTCGCCCGAATAGGGAAAAAGATAGAGCACTTTGGTATAATCGCCAATCTGCCCCTTCTTCAAAGTAGTTTCGCCGCTGTTGAAACTCAACATCCCATTAAAATAAGTATTGTAATGAGCCGAAAGGTTATGATAATTGCGCGATACCCACGTATTCTTTTTGGTAGAGCATGACGTCATCGCCATCACAACCGCTATCAGTATAATTTTTTTGTACAGCATTCTTCAAATAAAAGTAAATGACCATATATACAACAGATTTTTGTCGAATTTATTTTGTGAGAGGGGGTGAAATATTATTAGACATGTTACGCAACTGTTTTTGTAATACATATCCCCCCCATTTATTAACCTATATTGTATATAGCAGTCTTTAAAAGTTCAAACTGATGTTACGCAACAATGATATCGGGGGATCACAGAGCAGCGGTTGTGTATCACAGAGCAGCGGTTGTGTAACATGGATACATGGTTGTGTAACATGGATACATGGTTGTGTAACATGGATACGTGGTTATGTAACATGGATACGTGGTTAAGTAACATGGATACGTGGTTGTGTAACATGGATACGTGGTTGTGTAACATGGATACGTGGTTAAGTAACATGGATACGTGGTTAAGTAACATGGATACGTGGTTATGTAACACAGAGCAGCCACTTGTAAATGGTTAACAATTGAAACTTAAAGGCGCTTAAAAGTACTAAACTGTAAGTAATTCATCTATCTTGAAAAATTAAACAATGCATATATCAAACTATTACCTGTTGAAGAAAACAGGTAACATACTCACAGCAACACAACAGATGTGCTGCGTAACATCTGTTAATA
>JAITVO010000205.1 GCA_031285765.1 Cytophagaceae bacterium
TAGTCGCCTCCTTTGATCGTGTCGTAGAACAGGCGGTAAACCGAGTCGCCATCGTTCTGATAGTTCTTCGCCGCGTTGATACCTCCCTGTGCGGCGATAGAGTGCGCACGGCGCGGGGAATCCTGAATGCAGAAGTTAAGGACGTTGAATCCCATTTCCGCCAACGATGCCGCAGCCGAAGCGCCGGCCAAACCGGTTCCCACTACAATAATATCCAGGCGGCGCTTGTTCGCCGGATTAACTAATTTCTGATGTGCTTTATAATTGTTCCACTTTTCAGCCAAAGCGCCTTGGGGAATTTTTGAATTTATCTGTGTCATACTGCTTTATTTCATTAAAGTTCAATAATTATGATAGCTTAAAGCAAGTTCTTCGCATAGAAGAAAACGGTTACAAAAGCAAAAGCCAGCATCAGGAGCGTGGCGTAGATATTGCCGATCACTTTCCAGCGTTTGATCCAGAGGTTGTTGCTCCATCCTATGGTTTGGATGCCGCTCCAAATCCCGTGCGTCAGGTGGAACCACAAGGCCGCGTACCAGACGAGGTAAGCGATCACAACCCAGAGCTGGCTGAAATAATAGTTGATAAAGGCGGCTCCGTCTTGCGGAGAAATACTTGCCGCGCCCAATTCAACCTCGTGACTTCCCATCAATTCGGCAAACATCATTTTATACCAGAACTGAGCAAAGTGCAATAGCATAAAACCGACAACGATAATACCCAGAACAAACATGTTCTTGGATGCCCATGCCACCTTTTCCTGGCGTACGTTCACCGCATAGCGGTCGCTCCCGCGCGCTTTCCGGTTTTGCAACGTCAGGAGCAACGCGTAAATAAAGTGAATTGCGATAATCCCTGCCAGCGCCACGGTAGCAGCCACGGCATACCAGTTTGCACCCAAAAGGGCGCAGATCAGGTTGTAAGCATCTTCAGAGAAAATCGCAGCCACGTTCATCGCCGCGTGAAACGTAAGAAAAAGTACAAGAAAGATACCCGATATGCTCATTATCAGTTTCTTTCCGATAGAAGAATTAAGTAACCACATAAGATAATAATTTAAGTTATTTAGTTGTATATAAGTCTGTTTTGGTAGCTATTTTCGGTAGCTATTAATAAAATCGCAAAGGTATGCCAAATCGGGATACGAAACAAAAGGTTAAAGAAATATTTCATCAATTCCATATTCGGGGAATATAGGGGGTATCCACTTTCAATTTGTAACCTAATCCCGGCAATCTGCCGGTTCTACCCGCAAATTTTAACTAAAACAACTACATGAACGCTTGCCTTTTTTCCGCTTTTATCCGGACTGCTTACAATTTGAAACACAGAGGCACAGAGACACAGAGTTTTTTATTATTCTGATAATGAGTAAAATAAAAAAACTTCGTGCCTCTGTGCCTCTGTGTTTAATCTCTTCTAATTGACTTTTGACACACCCCTGTTTTGCTTTAATTGATGTGCTCCCTGTGGCCCAAACAAGGATTGGAGAGTCGTTGCAATGCGTGATGGAGTGATGTCATATGAATCTTCATTGATTGGCATCAAAAATACGAAAACAAAACAACTGTAATACCTAAAAAAATAAATACTTTTCCTACTTTTGCACTATGGATAGATTGAGCAAAGAGCAAAGGGAAAAGAATATGAAAGCTGTGAAAAACAAAAATTCACAGATTGAAATTGTTTTAGGTAGATCTCTGTGGAATAAAGGATTACGCTATCGAAAAAACAACAAAACTGTCTTCGGAAAACCAGACTTTACTTTTAAGAAACATAAGGTTGCTGTGTTTTGCGATGGAGAGTTTTGGCATGGTAAAGATTGGGAAATCCGAAAACATGATCACAAATCGAATCAAGATTTTTGGTTGCCGAAAATCGAAAAAAATATTGAACGAGACAAAAAAGTAACCGCAGAGCTTGAGAAACAAGGCTGGACTGTTTTACGATTTTGGGGTAAAGATATTTTAAATAACCTCGAAAACTGTGTAATCGAAATTGAAAATATTATAGGAGAGAAAAATATGAAATTTAAAGAAAAAATTTCAATTGAAGAAGTTGGAGGAAAAAAAATCAGGCTTCGCCGTATAGAACCTGAATCAAATAAAGAATCTGTTTTCACTCACTATTTGCACAATTCTCAAAATGAAACTTCCAAATTCTACAAAAAAGACGCTTTAGAATATGCTAAAGAGGTTTTGGAGTATAAATATCCGGAAGAAGAAATCACATTACAGACAGCAGAAGAAGCTTTGCAATATGGCATTTTCAACACTTTTGAAGTCCCGTTTCTGCCAATCGAAAAGCCTAAATTCAAATTCATAGATTTGTTTGCCGGCATTGGCGGTTTCCGATTAGCATTGCAGAATTTGGGAGGAAAATGCATTTACACAAGCGAGTGGGATAGCGAAGCGAAACGCACTTATAAAGCTAATTTTGGAGAAACCCCATTTGGAGACATAACAAAAGAAGAAACTAAAAAATATATTCCTGACAATTTCGACATCTTGTGTGCCGGTTTCCCGTGTCAAGCATTTTCGATTGCCGGCAAAAGAGGGGGATTTGAAGATACACGGGGAACTTTATTTTTTGATGTTGCTGAAATTATTAAAATAGTAGCGTAATGAAAATAAACAACTGGACAAAAGAAGAAACTATCATTGCCTTTAATGTGTATTGTAAAATACCGTTCAAAAGCAGTAGCAAGACAAATCCAACCATAATAAAATATGCAAATATTATTGGGCGTTCTCCGTCTGCTCTAAATATGAAAGTGGGCAATTTCGGACGGTTAGACCCTGAACTAAGAAGACAAGGAATTACCGGGCTGGCAAATGGAAGCAAAATAGAGGAAGTGATTTGGAATGAATTTCACGGGAATTGGGATAAATTGGCTTATGAGAGTGAGCTGCTGATTGCGAAAATTCAAAATAAAACGATAGAAGAAAGTGCCGAAATAGATTTGATTGACATTCCGTTGGGAAAGGAACGTGAAGGCGTTGTGAAAACAAGAGTAAACCAATCATTTTTTCGAAGTACAGTTTTGTCTTCTTATAATCAAAAATGCTGTATTACAGGTCTGTCTATTTCTGATTTTTTAATTGCAAGCCATATTGTTCCTTGGAAAAAAGACGAAAAAAACAGATTAAATCCAAAAAATGGATTATGCTTAAATTCTATTCACGACAGAGCGTTTGACCAAGGTTTTATAACGATAACAACAGATTACAAAATCCTTGTTTCAAAATATTTTGGAGATTATACAAATGAAAATGCCGTGAAAGACTTATTTTTGAAATACGATAAACAACCTATTTTGTTGCCTGATAGGTTTTTGCCGTCAAGAGATTTTTTAGAGTGGCATAATAGTAATTTATTTAAGAAATGAACGGATATTTTTACAGAATAGAAAATCTGAACGTAATTGTTTACAATCAAGGTAAACATGTCGCATTTCCTTTGTCTTACTTTTACAGTAAAAGCTCATTTCTTGGTTTTAGTATCAAATCTCAATTAGGGGATCCTTCTACTCTTTTAAATGCAAGTGTATCTACAAATGTCATTTATAAAGTTATTGATACCAAAATAACTTCGATGGATTTAAATAGAATAAATACCATATCTACAAGAAGGAAAATAAAAGACAGATTTAAAGAAATACGAAAATTAGGTGGATTCTTGCAATATTTTGACTTTGACAGTAGTGTTTTTAAAAATAACCTTGTCCTAATAGATAGTTGCTTGCCTCGAATTATTGCCAATATTGTAAAAATATTTTATTCAAGTGATTTGAATACAATAAAAGATATAGTTGAAAAGTTGGAGACTGAAAATCCTTTAAGATTTGATACTCAGCATTCTCATAAATTTTATGAATATAAAATCAAACGATTTTTAACTGATGTTGCTTTAGGAATGATGCCTGCGACGGTATGGACAGGAGCTTATGATGCTACCGGGGGATATTTGATCGTAAAAGAAGATGGTGATATCTTATGCTATCACATTTACAATAAAAACGAATTTGAAAACTATTTGTTCGCTAATACTAAACTTGAAACAGCAAGTAGTTCCAGGAACAAATTTGGAATAATTGAAATTGTCGATGGACAACAAATCTTTAAACTGAATTTGCAAATTAGATTTCTGAATTGAATTTCATCGGATGTTAATGCGAACAAACTCTATTCCGTAAGAATAATAACCGTTTTAAAAATAAAAGAAACATCCCTCTCATGATATGCCATATCGCTCGGCATATGGTCAAAACCGAAATCCTCGACAAAAAGGGTAAAGTAACGCAAACGCAGGAATTGATAGGGAACAGATAGCAGACAATTCTCCTCATCTCGATGTGGGTAAACGAAGCCGGAAAATACTTACCTTTGCGGGTTCTAAAATTTGGAGGATCGTATGTCTGAAACAAATTCAATCTTTATAAAAGGTGCGCGGGTCAATAACCTGAAAAACATAGACGTG
>JAITVO010000213.1 GCA_031285765.1 Cytophagaceae bacterium
TAAGTAGATGTTCATAATTATTTCACATAAGTAAGTACTCAAATAAAATTGATTTGCGAACAGAAGCAACAATGGGGCATGCCCCATTGCCGATGCAGGATAATGTGAATTAATTATGAGCTCTTACTTAACTCATGTTATGCAGTAATTATTTTGAGTAACCTTGAAAAGGCCAATGTGTAACATGAGATGGTAAAAAAAATTACACTAATGATGATACTGAATATTTATTATTATAACTGTACTGTTCCAAGCGATGTTATATGTGCAGAATATATGTTTTATAAATGGCTAATATAAATTATAATGATAAAAGACAAACTTCTTTCATTTTTACATGAAAACGAAACCGAAGCAGGTTGCGATGAAGCCGGTCGAGGTTGTTTGGCAGGTCCCGTTGCAGCTGCGGCAGTAATATTGCCTAAAACGTTTGTGCATCCGCTGCTCAGCGATTCAAAACAGCTTACGCATAAGCAGCGATGCAAACTGCGCAGTGTTATTGAGTACGAAGCTATCAGTTGGGCAGTTGCAATGGTGGACAATGTTGAGATTGACCAAATCAATATTCTTAAAGCATCAATTAAAGCAATGCATCTGGCTATTGGACAATTAACGACGACACCAACTTTTTTGCTGATTGACGGAAATCGTTTTATTAAATACAAAAAAATTCCACATCAATGCATTGTTAAAGGTGATGCTAAATTTTGCTCAATTGCTGCGGCAAGCATCCTTGCCAAAACACATCGCGACGAATGGATGAACAAGGCACACGAATCGTATCCAAATTATGGCTGGGACAGCAACAAAGGCTATCCAACCGAAATTCACCGCAAGTCAATAGAACAGTTTGGATTGACACCGCTTCACCGCAAATCGTTCAGGCTAACAGACACGCAGATGTCATTAGAGTTTTAGAAGTTCAAAGTTTATAACCTGCAAAGTCGCGCATCATACTGCAATGTATGTTCAGAGTGGTTAATTTGCTTGCACCATTGCTTCCCAAATAACCTGCGACTTCACCAGTATCGACACTGGAATCAACACCGCGCAGCACTTCAAGCGCGCCATAGCTTTTGTGCATATTTTTTTATTCAAAAACTTTATCGTCCATATTTAATATACAATATGTAATTTCAAATAACCTTTATTTCCCGCATTATCGGTAACGGTTACTTTCAACTCATGGCGGATGCCTTTTTGTATTCTCATTTTATCAAAAAAACCAATAATCACGCTGTTTTTGGCGTCGTACTCAAAAAGTTGCCATGCGCCATCAATAAGGCAGTGGTAATTTTTAATTCCTGAAAAATTGTCTTTTATCTCTATCCTGATTTCTTTTCTGTTTGAATAATTTCTGCCCTGCGGAACATTGAGCAGCCGCACAGTTGGCGCAACAGTATCGGCGGCAAGCGTATAAACACCGCCCTCGCGCGATTGAAGCGCCATTGTATTGCCACTGCGCTTGCCACCGGCGTACACTATCTTGCCATTAACGACGCGCGCCCCGCACAAACCTTTCTGACTGCGGTGTGCATCGGTGATGGGGATGATGATTTCGCAGTTGCGATGGATGGGAATGGTTTCGTCGAGCACACGAAAGTGGCTGCCAATGCCCACGCCGGTGTTAGGTTCAACTGAAAACAGCGCCGGCACATCGGTATAAAAACTGTTGGCGGGGAACGATGCCTGAAAGCCATCGGTAGCCACCATGTAAGGTTCGGAAGCATCCGCCACTGCGGGACGAAACGGCGGCAGAAAGCCTGTCTTTGCCTGCCCCGCAATTTTAAACGTTACCACAGACCGGTTGCCCTGCGGGTCAACAATGTTGTACCTGAAATCGTATGTTTTGCCCGCCACCATTGCCACAGCTCCGCGCCGGCTGTTGGTGGTATAAAACTGGAGAAGGTTGTTTTTGTCCACAAAACTCTTCTGAATGCGTTTACCGGTGGTCTTCATCCGCGCGTAGTCGATGTGAGTGTTGATGTAGCGCTGATGGTCGAACGAAAGCACGTCAAGACGCGACTCAAACACCAGCTCACCATTCGCGCTAAGCGAAACAGAGTAAATGCCGCACTTGCGCCACGAATCGGTGTAGTAGTCGAGCGTTTCAACACCGATGCCAACGCTGCCCGAAGCCGTGATAGCCATGTTGCCTTTAGGCTGATATGTGCCATTAACCAGCACAACGGGCAGGTAGAGTGGCGTAGCCTTTCCGTTGACCATGCCATCGTCGTCGAGCGGATAAATACAGATTGCCTCCACGTGCGGAGCCACGCTGTCGTTTAGCGCAATGTTGAGAAAATGTGCATTAACGGGCTTTTGCTCGCGCGTTTCGCGAATCTCGAAATGCAGATGCGGTCCGCCCGAACTGCCACTGTTTCCGCTCCTGCCAACGACGTCGCCCTTGCGGAAAACAACCTCTCCACGCTTGAAATAATGGTCGATGGCGAACGACTCACGGGCATACTGCATCTCCGTAACCAGCTGCTGGAGCACAGGTGCAAAGCCGTCCAAGTGGCAGTACACCGACGTGTAACCATTATCGTGGTCGATGTACACCGCTTTGCCGTAGCCTGTGGGCGATACAAACACGCGCGACACGCTGCCAGCGTCGATGGCGTACACCGGATGACCGGTAGTTTGCTGAGTACCAAAGTCGATGCCTGTATGAAAATGATTGGCGCGAAGTTCGCCAAAACTGCCGGTAACAACGGCTTTCATCTTGAGCGGCGGCACGATGTCCCAGTCGAGTTTCTTCTGCGCTGTAATATTATTCAGTATCAAAAAGGGAATTAAACAGGTGTATATGTGTTTCATTTTCGGATTCTTTTGTGTTTTAATTGTTTTGAAAAAGGTTGCAAATATACCTAATATTTGTCTAATACGAATCGAACATCTCGATTCTTTTCTATGGCAAACACATTAAATTTCTAATTTTGCGCCATGAAAAACATATATGATTATTTATCGGACATAGAAGATTTTAGCGATGGAGAAAAAAACTTCACAAACTGTTTGACATGCCGCCTGCTGGCTTATTTGGAATATTTAAGCGGCGGCGAAGATTATGAATACATGGCTATGTTTGCCAAAAGTCATACCCTATACCCTTTGTATTGTAAACATAGAATCAAAAAACTTACAAATGTCATCTTTTGTTTGTAAATAAACTTCCAACTTTGTACGTTTTTTTAATCTATTGAATCATGAAGAAATTATTTTTACTGTTTTTCCTTATCAATACAAGCGCTCTTTTGTTTGGAGCATATTTGGAAAACGTACCGTATCAACTTGTTCAGCCCAATGGCGACACATTAAATGTGTTTATAACAGGCGATGAATTTTACCGACGAGTGCACGACAAAGATGGATATTCAATTATTCGGAGCGAAGCTGGCTGGTACGTTTACGCCTTGTACGACAGTGCCCGCGACGAACTGATCCCGAGTGAATATATTGTTTCTTCCGTATCGAAAGCAGTATTGCCCATGCAAAAAGGGCTGGGTATTTCTCGCGAAAAGTATATGGCAAAGCGAAAAGCCTTTTTTGAACCATCCAGCGCATCACAAAAGTCTGCTGTTCAAAGTTTGAATAAACGGGACGAAAACTCCACACAACAGATAAACAATATTATTATCTGCATCGGGTTTTCCGATTCGGAAGGGATGACCACAAACTTTAATTATGTAAATGGGATGTTCAATTCGGAGCCGGGTCATAATGTTCGAGATTATTTTTATGAAATGTCGTACGGAAAAACAGAGGTTGTTTCGCATTTTTATCCTCCGGCTGACGAAAATGTTTTACGATATTATATGGACAGCCATCCACGCGCCTATTACGAAACTTACAGTGCATACAATCCGATTGGATACAGCGGCGATGATCAAAGGAGAGAAAGGGAACACACGCTGCTGAAAAATGCAGTTGAATGGGTTAACGCAAATTATCCCATTCCTACAGATATTAATCTCGACATAAACAACGACGGTTATTGCGATTACATCACATTTATTGTAGAAGGTGGCGTTAGCGATTGGGCTGATTTACTGTGGCCTCACAAATGGTCGCTTTACAGCGAATCTGTTACCATTAATGGAAAGTTGATTTGGGACTATAATTTTGAATTAGATGGAGCAGAGAATTATTTCAATCTGTCGGTATTTGTTCACGAAGGCTATCATGTGCTGGGAGCGCCCGATTTGTATCATTACAACTACTACACAAACAGAAAGGCGGTAGGTATTTACGATATAATGGACGAGTCGGGTATATATGGACTTCCCCAGTCCATGTCTGCCTACATGAAATACCGGTATGGAAACTGGGTAACCGATATTACAGAAGCCGAATGGAACACAACCTGTGAGGTTTATCCCTTTTATACCAACGACGGTTCTGACCCCGAAAAGCCGGTAATAATAAAAATCCCTTCTTCGGGATACATGCAGAGTTATGTTGTTGAATACCGTAAAACAGCGGGTAATCATTATGACGAAGAATCGGGTATGCTTGCGGGGGGAATGTTGATTTACAGAATAGACGAACGTTTTGATGGAAATGCAAATTATTCTCCTGATTACGGAGAGTACGACGAAATCTATCTGTTTAGAGCAGGGAGCGCACCTTCCGGATTTAGTTATTCCAACGGAAATATTTTGTCCGCACCTTTTTCTGGCGACAGAGTAACGTTTAATGCTTCTTCGACGCCATACGCCTTTACGAGTGAAAACGATATTGACACTGATATTAATATTGAAGATATTGAGTACGATGCGGAGTCTGATTCGTATTTCTTTTTTTACGGTACCGAAAAGTTCTTCAATATCGATAACACTGCTACGATTGTTTTGCCAAACTCTTCAAGCGAACAGGCTGAAATCGAAATAGAATCAAATGTTAGATGGAAAGTTTCGGTAACGCCCGAGTCGGCGTCGGAATGGATTGATATATCCAAAAAATCGGGGATAAACAGTTATGTTTACCCTGTAAAATGCCTTTCGGGAAATGCTACAGGCGTTACGCGAAGCGCAATACTGACTTTTACTGGGAATGATATTTCTTATAACGTCGAAGTAGTTCAATATGCCTGCAATTACAGTTTAAGCACTGAGACGTTGAACTTTTTGGCAGATGGTAATCAGGCAACTGTAAACATAACTACAAACGAAGATTGGCAAATAAATGTAGATGCTGAATGGATAGACGTACAGCCAGCAAGCGGTACCGGAAACGCCACCATCACAGTAACCTGTGCACCCAATGAATACGGTGTCCGTTCGGCGGTAATAACATTTACCGGCGGATTATGTAATATGCCGGTAACAGTCAGTCAAGCCGCCTCGAAACGGACGGTTGCACTGTCGGTTAATAACTTGGACTGGGGAGATGTTACCGGCGAAGGCAGTTACGATTACGGAACGGAAGTTACAGTAATTGCTGTTCCGGCAAGCAATTACGGTTTTGTTAACTGGACTGAAAACGAAACAGAAGTATCCGATATGAAAGAGTATCGTTTCAATATCGAAAACAACAGAGATTTAACTGCTAATTTTGCATTATTAGAATATAACATCCGGATTCGTGTAACTAACAGTAAAGGCGGAATCGAAAGCGCTGCCATTACGATTAATGATGAAATACACTTAACAACTAATCAGGGAGGAGATGTGTATGTAAACCTCCCCAATGGAGTTTATTCTCTTTTAGTAGAAAAAGAAGGATACATTTCATCCCAAACTGAATTTACTGTAAATGGTATAAATCGTGTAGTTAGAATAAAACTTGTACTTGACGAATCCGGTATCAATAATTTGAGCGCTGTTGAGTTTGATGCTTTCCCGAATCCGGCAGTTGACAAATTAACCATTGTACGCAAGTCGGCAGCAGAATCTGCTGTTGAAATATTCGCAATGACAGGTGAGCAGTTGTTGACGTATGCAATAAGCGGAACAACTGCTCAAATTGACATTTCTCCGCTCAAGCAGGGTGCATATCTTATTAAGGTAACTGAAAACGAAACAGTCGGTACAAAAATATTAATCAAAAAATAGGCGAAATGCAATGATTCGCCTCCCTGCAACAACAGTATGGTGATAAAGACGCGCCGTTAATTCGTTGTAAGTATGAATCAAATATTAATTTACACTAAAAGTAAACCACAATGAGCACAAAGTTGTTCACAAAGGACACTATGCCTTTGTGAACCTTGTGTGTTCTTTGCGAACTTTGTGGTAAAAGATTGTATCAATTTATTTATGTTGGGTACTTAATATAACCCTAACAGAATTTTAAATCCTGTTAGGGTTATTTAGTTTGGATGTGTGGTTGCGCAGCGCAGAAACAATTTCAATTTACTGTTTCACCAACCTTTCAACAACAATCTCTCCGTTGCTTAAATATGCTTTGAGAACATAATTCCGCCTGTGCGGGATTCGGATGAACTGTCAGTTTGTATGCTTTGTTTTCAACATCTTTCAGCTGTTCAGTTTATGTTATTATTGGTAGAGTTAATCTGCCTGCATCTGCTCGCCCGTAATAGCCGGTAAACATGTTTGTTTGATTGGCTAAATCACCGATAAGATTTAGGGAACCTCTAAAAACTCAAAGTTCGAGGCTTGCGAGGCGATAAAAGCGCAGTTTACATGAACGTAAATGAGCATTTTATCGTCCGAAGCATAACGAAGAAATTGGAGTTTTTA